>JBCCMF010000029.1:0-24132 GCA_039026435.1 Bacteroidota bacterium | reverse complement strand
AGCAGCAGCGGAAGCAGTGGACGCTGGCACACGACGTACTCAACGGACTATGGGGACCCAAGCCATGTTTGACCTAGACCGCGCCATCGCCGAGTGGCGCACCGCCTTCGAGCGCGACGTCGCCTTCGCCCGCCACGAGATCGACGAGTTGGAAGCCCACCTGCGCGACAGCGTCGCCGAGCGCATCGCGGCGGGCGAGCGGCTATCGGAAGCCTTCGACGCCGTGCGTGCTTCACTGGGTACGCCGACTGTACTCCGCACTGACTTCGTGCAGGTGGGCGAGTGGAGCAAGGGATGGCTGCACCTGCTGCGCACGGTCAGCAGTGTAGGCTTCGTCTTGTACGTTGGCTTTATGATCTTCACGACAGTTGCCATTCTTGCTGGATTCAGCGCATCCTTGGATCTATGGGGGTATGTGATGGGATGGCTCCTTACCCCCCTGAATGTAGCCGTCTACATCGGTTTTACAGCGCTTTTGCTTTCCCGAGGGCGCACCGTGGTGCAACGTTCAGGCATTCTGCTCAGCGTGACTAGTTTTGGGATCGCTGCCTACTTAAACGCTGGCGCAGGTTTAGGTGTCTTGGGTGTCATGATTGGGCTAACTATACTCAGCCCTGCAAACGGCCTCACGCTACTGGGGCTGGTCGCCCTCATCATCTGGAACCGCGAACGGACGTGGTTACGCCGGGCGCTCACAGCATTTGGTGGGCTTCTTGTGTTTTTCCAGGCCTACCTGTTGTGGGTAGCATGGCCTGATGCCTCCCTGATGGGCTCCAACAGAACCTTCGTGGCCCTACTCCTGCCCACACTAGCCTATATGTTCCTCGCGTCAGCCGCCTGGAGCCGCTGGGTGCGCCGCCCGCCTGCGCCGAAGCTGGCCTAGCAGCGTCGCCAGAGGTGCAGCTTCGCCACATACGTATCGCCCATGCGGATGGCGAGCGGTTCGGTGCCGAAATACGCGAAGCCGCACGCCGCGTAGAGCTTACGGGCGCTGTGGTTGGGCTGCGAGACGGTGAGTTGCACCACCTCAACGCCACGCTGCCGGGCCTCTTCGAGCACAGCGTCCACAAGTCTCCGACCGATGCCTGTCCGTCGTGCGCGAGGCTCCACGTACATCCCGAACAGCCTCGCCTTGTGCTGGAGTTTAGCACGGGTGTTCAGCGTGAGTCCAGCTACGCCCACCAGCGCGTCGGCGGTGAAGGCGCCGAAGACAAGCGACTGGGCCTCTGGCGCTAGGCGTTGCTTCCACCACGTCAGCGGCAGCGCAGCGCGCTCGTCGGGTGTGGAGGTGAACGCTTCGGGGTGCTCGGCATACGCCTGGAGCATGAGGGCGCGGTAGGCGTCGGCATGCTCCGGCGTGAGTTTGCGACTCGTCATCGGCTCATACCTCCCGTGTTTTCCAGCTGCCGCGGCCGAAGACGACGTACGCTAACAGCCCCAGGAACGACTGCGCGATGGCGATGGCCCAAAACACGCCATCGGGCCCCATCCCGAGCGGCTTGGCCAGCCAGTAGGCCAGCGGAATCTGCAGGATCCAATAGCTGACCAGGTTGATGTAGGTCGGCGTGGTGGTGTCGCCCGCGCCGTTGAAGGCTTGCACCATCACGATGCCCAGTGCCAGAAACAGGTAGCTGTAGCTGACGATGATGAGGCATTGCGTGCCGTAGCGGATGACGTCGGGCTCCTCGGTAAACACGCGCAGGATAGGCTCGGCGGTGAACTGGAGGGCAACGGCGAAGAGGCCCATGAACACCATGTTGGCTACGCTGGCGAGGCTCACCGCGCGCTCGGCACGGTCGGGCCGCTTGGCACCGAGGTTCTGCCCCACCATCGTGGCCGCCGCGTTCGCCATGCCCCACGACGGCAGGATGGCGAAGACGATGATGCGGATGGCGATGGTGTAGCCTGCCACGGCCTCACTTCCGAAATCGGCCATGATGCGGAAGATGAGCAGCCAGCTGGCGGTGCCCACGAAGTACTGGAGCAGGCCAGGGATCGAGATCTTGGCGAGCGTGCGCAGCAGCACCGGGTTGAGCGTGGCGGCGGCAGGGGTGACGCGGATGCGCCCGTGCCCACGGTTGAGCAGCCACAGCTGATAGACCACCGCGATGCCCCGTCCCGTGGTGGTGGCGATGGCCGCGCCGGTGACGCCCAGGGCAGGCACAGGCCCCCATCCGAAGATGAGCAACGGGTCGAGCACGATGTTGAGCAGGTTCGACACCCACAGCACGCGCATGGCGATGGCGGCGTCGCCTGCGCCTCGGAAGATGGCGTTGATCAAGAAGAGGAACAGGATGCTCAGGTTGCCGCCAAACATGATGGCGAAGTAGCCCGAGCCGACCTCAATCACCGACTCCGTGGCGCCCATGAGCCGCAGCAGTTCGGCGGGAAAGAGGATGCCCACAGCTGCGATGGGCAGCGACACCACGAACGTGACGAGCAGCACCTGAAACGCCGCCCGCGAGGCGCCTTCGGGATCGCCCTCGCCGATGCGCCGCGCCACGATGGCCGTGGCCGCCATGCTCAGCCCCATCCCGACGGCAAACACCAGGATAAGCACCGAGCCCGTGAGACCTACGGCCGTGACGGCATCGGCACCGAGGCGGCCAACGAAGAAGACATCGACAACCTCGAAGACGGCCTGCATCGACATCTCCAGCACCATCGGCACCGCCAGAATCAGGATGGCGCGGCCGATGCTGCCGGACGTGAAATCGTACTGTTTACCAGAGAGCGCGAAGCGGATATCGCGCCAGATCGACGCCGCCCCGGGCGCCGAAGGAGAAGGAGTAGACATTAAGGAGAGGTAGGGAGGAGAGCGACATCGCCCAGTAGTGTACACCGCAGTGGTGTCAGGGACGCGTCAGCGAAGCACGTAGGACAAGCGGGAGGCGCCTGGCGAGGCGCGGGCGCGGATTAGCTTTGGGCCGCCGTAAACGATACTGATCCTAGCATCATCGGGCGGGCAGCAGCGGCCTTCACGCGGGGCGTAGCGGATAGCATCAGCATCGTAGCTCAGAGGTGCGGTGTGAGGAGCTTTAAAGTAGGGCGCACGCGGGCACATAGGCAACGTGTGGGCGGATTTCGGCTCGTGAAGAAAGTGTATACCCCACGCACGCTGGCAAGAAGACGGTCTGACCAAGCCTCGCTCGATGAAGCCATGCGCTACTGTGAGCATCGTGCGGCGCTGTGGTCCCTCATCCGACACCGCAATCGGCGAGCGGTCAGGTTGTCGCTGTACCAAGCGCAGCACGGCATACGTGTTTTTCTTTACCTTCATGCCAACTTTGAGAGTGCGGCAACCCTCTATATTCTGCTCACGCTCCTCATAGTTGAACTGGCCATGCTGAAGAACCATCTCGTCATTGCGCTCCGCGTGTTCTGGAATCGGAAAGGCTATGTGGCCTTGAACACGCTGGGGCTCGCGCTGGGCATGGCCGCCAGCATCCTGATTCTGCAATATGTAGACAAGCAGCAGAGCTACGACGCTTTCCACGCCGATGGCGACCGGATCTACCGCGTGCAGTTCAACTCGTACCGAGACGGGGCGCTGCAGTTTGAGAGTGCCACCGCGTTTCCGAAGGTCGGGCCTGCGATGCTGGAGGAGTTTCCCGAGGTAGAAGCCTATGTCCGCCTCTTCCTCCACTACGGCGGGCGCGTGGTGCAGCACGAAGACCGGAGCTACAAGGAGGAGTACCTCTTCCAAGCCGACGCCAACTTCTTCTCGTTCTTCTCCTATCCGCTTCTCCTAGGCGATCCGGCAACGGCGCTTGCCCAGCCCAACACCGCGGTGATCTCCGAAGCCATCGCGCAGAAATACTTCGGCCCCGCCAACCCACTGGGCGAGCGCATCACGATAGCTGGGAATCTCGAGTATGAGATCACGGGCGTGGCCCAGTCACCCGAGGAGTCGCACCTGAAGTTCAACTTCTTGCTGTCCTACGAGACGTTAGTGCAAGAGTGGGGCGATGGATTCGACAACGCGTGGGGATGGTACGACTTCTACAACTACATCCGGCTGACCCCTGGCGCGCAGCCCGAAGCCGTTGAGGCCAAGTTTCCGGCCTTCATCACCAAGCATGGCGGCGAGAATGCAACCCAGGGGACCGAGTTTGTCTTGCAAGCCCTCCCCGATATCTACCTCACCTCGGACCTGATCCAAGAGGCGAGGATCAACGGGAACGGCACGGCGGTGAGCTTCCTGGCCCTGATCGCCCTCTTCATCATGGGCATCGCCTGGATCAACTACATCAACCTGTCCACAGCGCGGGCGGCGGAGCGGGCGCGCGAGATTGGTGTGCGCAAGGTGATGGGCGCTGGCAAGGGGCAACTCATCCGGCAGTTCCTCATGGAGTCGGTGGTGATGAATGCGCTGGCGATGCTCCTAGCTCTCCTGCTGGTGTGGGCGGCGTTGCCGGTGTTCAGCAACTTGGTCGGGGCTGACGCTTCCTACGGCTTCTTGCTCGATGGGCGATTCTGGCTCTTGCTGGGCGCGCTGTTCGTAGTCGGGTCTGCGCTGGCCGGGCTCTACCCCGCCTTTGTGCTGTCGGGGTACCAGCCGGTGCAGGTGCTCAAGGGCTCGTTCAGCCGCTCCGCGCAGGGGCTGTTGCTGCGGAAAGGCTTGGTCGTAGGCCAGTTTGCCATCTCGTTCGCCTTGATTGCAGGCACGCTGATCGTTTTCCAGCAACTGCAGTTCATGCAGCAGCAAGACTTGGGCATCCAGGTCGAGCAGACGCTCGTCGTCGAGGGGCCGGGCGCTGTCGATTCAACCTTTGTGGAGCAGAACACGGCCTTCGAGGAGGTCTTGCTCCAGCAGGCCGGCATCCAACGGGTCGCCGGGTCGTCGGAGATTCCGGGCAACCTCATCTACTGGACCAATGGGGCCCGCAGCCTCACCAGCGAGGCAAGCAGCATCTTGTACCAAGTCGGGGTAGACTACGACTACCTGGAGAGCTACGGGCATCAGGTCTTGGCCGGGCGCACCTACAGCCCCGATTTCCAGGCCGACGACGAGAGCATCATCCTGAATGACACCGCGCGGCGTCTGCTGGGCTTTGAGAGTGCCGAGAGTACGGTCGGGCAGCAGATTTTCGTCGGGGGCGATACGCTAGCGGTCGCGGGCGTCGTGGCGGATTACCACCAGGAGGGGTTGCAGAAAGGCTACGATCCCATCGGCTTCCGCCTGAGCCCCAACGCCGGGCGGTATTACTCCATCAAGGTCGCCTCGGCCGACCTGCCGGGGGTCATCCGCTACATCGGCGAGCAGTACCAGACGTTCTTCCCGGGCAACCCGTACATCTACTACTTCCTCGACACCCACTTCAACGCGCAGTACCAGCAAGACGAGCAGTTTGGGCGCGTGTTCACCTTCTTCGCCTTGCTCGCCATCTTTGTAGCGTGCCTTGGCCTCTTCGGGCTCTCGTCGTTCACCGCCGTGCAGCGGACCAAGGAGATCGGCATCCGCAAGGTGCTGGGCTCGTCGGTGGGCGGTATTGTCATGCTGCTGGCCCGTGACTTCCTGGTGCTGGTGCTGGTGGGTAGCCTCATCGCAACGCCCATCCTGTGGGTCGCGATGCAAGGCTGGCTGGACGGGTTCGCCTTCCGCATCGACTTGGGAATTTGGGTGTTCGTAGCCGCCGGCGTGCTGACCTTGCTGCTGGCGATGCTCACGGTGGCCTACCAATCTGTGCGGGCCTCCACTGCCAACCCAATCGAGTCGCTGCGGTACGAGTAAACGGCGGCGTTTGGCTAGAGGAGCTGCTAGTCAGGGTTCTCGTCCAAGACCACCCTCATCAGACCGTTGCGAGGACGGCGCCTTTGGCTAGAGGGTGTCATGAACTGTGAGCGAGAGATCGGGTTGGGTCAGCATGACCATCTCTCGCCGCGCTTAGCCCTCTGATGTCTCCGATGACGAGTGGGCCTTCCTCGCCCCCTACCTCACCCTCATGCGTGAAGACGCCCCGCAACGCCAGCATTCTATGCGCGAGGTCTTCAACGCGCTGCGCTACCTCGTCCGATCCGGCTGCCCGTAGCGTATGATGCCTCACGATTTACCTCCCTGGCACACTGTCCACCAACAAACCCAACGCTGGATTCGGGCAGGCGTCTTTGACGAGATCACCCACGACCTGCGCGCTTTGCTGCGCCTCGCTGCTGGCTGAAATGCACAGCCTACCGCTGCTGTGCTCGACAGCCGAACACTGCGTTCAACCACGGAAAGCGGTAATCGGGCAGGCTACGATGGGGCCAAGCGCAAGCGGGGTTCGAAGGTGCACTTGGCTGTCGACACGTTGGGGCACCTGCTAGAGCGAGTGGACAATTGACAATCTAAACGATGCGGGCCACCTTCAGGCAAAAACGTCATGCGCCGCCACGCCATCACCGACGACCAATACCAACGCATCGAACACCTGCTGCCTGGCAAAGCCTCCGACCGAGACGTCACCGCACGCAAAAACCGCCTCTTTATCGACGCCGTCCTCTACATCGACCGCACCAGTACACCCTGGCGCGACCTCCCGAAGCACTTCGGCAATTGAAACAGCACCTTTCGACGCTTCCGACAATGGTGTCAAAATGGCATCTGGCAGCGCATCTTCGACGAACTCCAAGACCCTGACTTCGAATGGGTCATGCTCGACGCGACTTGCGTTCGCGCTCACCAGCATGCTGCCAGTCAAAAAAGTAGTGCCGACGCTGAAGCCTTGGGCCGCAGGCGCGGAGGATTGACGACAAAGCTCCATGCAATTTGTGACGCGTTGGGCAATCCGATCCGCTTCCTTCTGACGCCGGGCCAGCGTCATGATCTGTCGCAAGCGGCCAGTCTGCTTAAGGGTGTGAAGACAGAGGCTGTGCTTGCTGATCGCAACCACGACGCGAACTGGCTGATAGCTCAGATCGCCCGTTTGGGTGCAGACGTGGTGATTCCGCCGAAGCGCAATCGGCGTGTGCAGCGCGCGTATGATGTGAACCTATACGCGGATCGCAACAACGTGGAGCGGTTGAAGCAGTACCGCCGGGTGGCGACGCGGTGTGGGAAGACGGCGTCGAGCTATCTGGGCATGGTCTACGTGGCAGGAATCATGACTTTACTGGCATGAATTGTCCACGAGCCCTACTCGTTTGGGGCTGAGGGTGTAGCCCGTGATATTCAGCACAGGTTGCCCTACCTAATCGGTTATCAGCAGTTGGCTACTGAATCGGACTAACTCCACAACGCCAAGAGGACGATTTGGTCAGGCGGTAACATCCGCTGGAGTGGTATCGAGAGCACGCTGAATTCGCTCTTGAGCGCGATGCTGGAGGTGTGTGAGAGCGGGTACCACGAGCATCAGGATGACGGTCGCGAAGACAATCCCAAAGCTGAGGCTGGCGGCCATCGGGATGAGGAATTGGGCCTGCAGGTCGTTCTCGAAGGTGATCGGAGCGACGCCGAGGAATGTGGTCACGGTCGTCAGCAAGATGGGGCGGAAGCGGGCCTTGGCGCCGGCCACGATAGCCTCATCGATGGGGTCGCCCTCGCGCAGGCGCTCGTTGATGAAGTCGATCATAACGAGCGCGTCATTGATGACTACGCCGGAGAGCCCGATGATGCCGAAGATGCTCAACACTCCAATAGGCAAGTCCAGCACAAGGTGACCGATAAACGCCCCGATGATGCCGAACGGGATTGCAGCCGTGATGATGAGTGGCTGCACATAGCTCTTGAACGGGATTGCAAGCAGCACATAGATGCCCAAAAGCGCGATGAAGAAGCCGAGCCCTAGCGTTGCGAGGGATTCGGCCTGCTCTTCCTGCTCGCCACCAAAGTCATAGCGGAGCTCGGGGAACTGCTGTGCGATTTGAGGGAGCACCTCGGCTTCTAGCGTGCGGCGCACCTCCGTACTCGTGACGATCTCTTCGTCTAAGTCTCCTGTCACCGTGACCACACGCTGCCCATCCTCGCGGCGCACCACCGCAGGTGCCGTTCCGAAGCTCACTTCAGCGACCGCGCTGAGCGATACCTCTCCGCCTGGAACGCGCACGCGGAAGCGCTCCACATCAGCGATGGCATTGCGCTCTTCTTCGGTCAGGCGGACGTAGACGCGCACGTCTTCGCGACCGCGCTGCACACGCAGTGCTTCTGCGCCGAAGAACGCCGCCCGTACCTGACGGGCTACATCGTTGAGGGTGACGCCGAGCGTCCGCGCTTCGGGCTTCAAGCGAAGTTGAATCTCGCGCAGCCCCGCATCAGCATCGCTCTCGATATCGAACACGCCCTGGAACCCACGAAGCTCATCCATCAGAAGTTGGGCTGCGGCCTCGCTGCGTTCGGGATCTGGATGCGTAAGGGCGACGCTCACAGGGGCGCCAATCGAGAACAGGTCTGAGCCGTACGAAAGCGTCTCGGCGCCTTGCACCGTCCCCACGCCCTCACGCCACGCCGCTTCGATGATCGGGGTATCGATTTCGCGTACGTCGGCACTGCTCAGCGCAAGCTGGACCGAGGCGAGATGTGAACCGCTTGGCGCCTGAGCACCGGTGGGGCCGAGGCTGGCCCCGAGTTGTCCGACGACTGAATACAGCCCTTTGACCAGCGGCACGGCATCATCGGGTCTTGTCGCTTCCAGCTCTGCAATCACCTCTTGCGCGACTGCCTCAATGCGAGCCGCTGCTGCCTCAGTCTGCTCGACCGGCGTTCCTACCGGCATCTCTAACGTTGCGGCGATGGTTTCTCCGGGAACGCCAGGAAACACGCTCACGCGAAGAATTCCGGCAGGGATGAGCGCGACCGATATCACGATCAGCCCTACCGCCGTCATGAGCACGAGGCCCGGCGCGCCGACCGCAAAGCGAACGCTGCGCTCAAGCGGCCCTTCGACGAACCGCTTAAGCTGCCGGTCAACGCCCCCCTGAATGCGCTCGAAGAAACGTGCGATTCGTCCCTTGGTGGGCGCGATGGGAGGTGGGAGGTGGCTAAGGTGGTTTGGGAGGACGAATAGGCTCTCCACAAGCGACAGGGCTAACACGCACGTCACCACGAGCGGAATGTCGCCGAGCGTGCTCCCGATTACGCCGCCGACGAAGAAGAGCGGTGAGAAGGCACACATCGTCGTTAGTACGGCGAAGGTGACGGGGGTGGCGACGCGGCGCACGCCGTTAATCGCTGCCTGGAGGCCAGGGGCCCCCTTTGCTCGCTCGGAGTAGATGTTCTCCCCCACCACGATGGCGTCATCCACCACGATGCCGATGGCGAGGAGGAAGCCGAAGAGTGACATCATGTTGATGCTTGCGCCCAGCAAGTGCATCAACGCAACCGTCCCCACGAACGAAACGCCAATGCCAATGGCTGACCAAATAGCAAGGCGCAGATCGAGGAAGAAGGTGAGCGCCAGAAAGACCAGCAATAGCCCCATGGCTGCGTTCTTGAGCAGCAAGCCCAGTCGGGCGTCGAGTAACTCTGCGTCATCGTTCCATACGGCCATCTCAATGCCGGCAGGCAGACTGGGGCGCA
The DNA here is from genome assembly GCA_039026435.1 of Bacteroidota bacterium. Taxonomy (GTDB): domain Bacteria; phylum Bacteroidota; class Rhodothermia; order Rhodothermales; family JBCCMF01; genus JBCCMF01. The sequence goes on along the minus strand of JBCCMF010000029.1, from coordinate 14,639 downwards.
GTTCGCTCTCCAGGTATTGATTGACGGCCTCACTGACTTCTAGCACGCGCTCGTCGCTCGTCCGGAAAACTTCGACGAAGGCAGCGCGATGCCCGTCGTAGCGGGAGACCAAGTCAGTGTCCTCGAAACCGTCGCGCACGGTCGCGACTTGCCCAAGGCGAACCGTTGCCCCGTTGGCTTGGCTGACAAGAACGATGTTCTCGAAGTCTTGCTGCGTATAGCTTTGCCCAAGGGTGCGGATGCGCACTTGCTCGGCACGCGTATCGATGCTCCCCGCTGGGAGATCGAGGCTGCTGGTGGCGAGGACGCCAGCTATGTCCGGCAGCGTGAGGCCGTACGCTTGTAGCGCCTGTTGGGAGACTTCGATGGAAATCTCGTAGGCGCGTACGCTGCTGGTCTCCACGTACGTTACGGCGTCTAAGGCGGCGAGCTCATCCTCCGCACGGTATGCGGTTTCTTTTAGAGCTTCCTCGCTCACGTCACCGTAGAGCGCAATTTTGATGACGTTCTGCCGCGTGGTTAACTCGCGCACGCTCGGCTCTTCCGCTTGGTCAGGGAAGGTTTGGATTTGATCGACTTCTCCCTTGATGTCGTCAAGCGCCCGCGCCAAGTCGGTACCCGTTTGCAGCTCTATCGAGACCGTCCCCACCCCTTCGCGCGCGGTGGACTTCACCCTATCCACCCCTTCTATGCTCTCGACGACCTCCTCGATCTTGACGACGATAGCTTCTTCCACCTCCGCAGGCGTTGCGCCGGGATAGACGACGCTCACCTGCACCGTATCGAGCGAGCTCTCGGAAAAAACCTCCTGAACGATGCGTCCATACGCGAGCAGGCCACTCACGAGCATCGCGACCATCAATAGATTGGCCGCAACGCCGTTCTGCGCCATGTACGCGAGCGGGCCGCTAGGAATCAGCGGTGACTCGAAGTGTTTGGTTGGGGGCGGTGTGGACATGGGCGGGCTCAGGTAGTGGCGGAGGTTGGCGTTCGCTTTATGCGTGGTGCTCGCACTTCACCAGTTCAGTTTGCTGCGGAGGTGACACCTGCGCTTTGCGCGTCATCTGGGATTCCGACTCCGTTGTCCCTGCCGTCTGCCGTGCGGATTCGCATGCCCTCGGTCACCACGCGGAGCGGGCTCGTGATCACAGCATCGCCTGGTGCGAGCGTACGGGACTGGATGAGGGCTACGTCGTCAATCTGCTGGATGACGCGGATTGGCACGATGCGAAGCGTTCCATTCACGGCGACCCACACCACATCGCCGCTGCGGATGGCCTCGCGGGGCACCTCGAAAGCATCCTTTAGCGAGATACCTTGCAAATCGACGTGCACGAGCTCGCCTACGAAAAGCGGCGGCGGCTCATCCTGCCGGGTGCCCTCAGCTACATCTCTGGATATGGCTTGGTGATTGGCATGCACGATGCTACCCCCGCGTATTGGATTTGGCACGAGGACAATGACATCGATGGTGCGGGTGGCGTCGTCAAGGATGGCACTGGCTCGCTCCACGATACCCTCCCAGCGGTACCGTGCATCTCCGTAGTCGAGATAGACATCTGCTGGACTCGTCCCTGCGCTCCACAGGCGCGGCAGTAGCGCTGCATCCTCACGGTCGATTGGAATGATGACTTCGACGCTAGACGAGGCGACGATTTGTGCGAGCGCTTGCCCAGGCGACACGTATGCGCCAGGGGCAACGTTTTCGCTGCGTACGATACCGGAGAAAGGTGCACGGATCGTCGTTCTACTGAGCCGTTCACGGGCGTCTTCCAGGCGAGCATTGGCTCGCTGTTGCGCCGCCTCAGCCGCTCGAAGTTGCGGTTCGCGCAGCACGAGCAGCGATGGGCTAGTCGCCTCTGCAGGCGTAGAGAAAGGGGGCTGTGTTTCTAGCTCGGCTGGTGGAAGGATGCGTGAGTTTTCTCGTGCGCCGTTCCCGGTCAGGCGTGCCTGAAAGCGCTTGAACTCTGCTTCTGCGATTCGCCGTTCTTCGCTTGCTTGAAGCACCTGCACTTCTTGTTGCCGTACATCGGCTAGTGCCTGCTCCACCGCGTTCTCATAGTCGGTCGCATCAATGCGCAGAAGCACTTCGCCCCGGGTGACACGACCACCTATCCGAAGCTGTGGGTGTACGTAGACGAGGCGCCCTCCAACTTCTGGCGCGATGGCCACCTCCTCACTTGCCTGGACAGTCCCCGTAGCTCTAAGCGGAATCGCCGCGTCGCGCGTGACTACGCTCGCCGTTTGCACCGACGGAACTGGCGCAACGGGCATCGCTACCTCAGGCCGCTCGCGCGTGGCGATGAGTATGGCCGCAACGGCAACACAGGCCAGGAAGATGCCGATTCCAATGAGTGTCGTGCGCATGCTTCAGAAAGGGATAAGCTTGAAGGTGGTAAGCAGTCTAGCCTTTAGCGGGCCGGCACTGCGCAGAGAGCGGCTAAGAGCCGAGCTGATCGGTGAAGGGCGCTTCGATTTGCATCAGGCGCAGCACGGGCTCGGCCTCTTCGGATGTCCATGTGCCCCCGAGCGCGCGATGAACGCTGAGGCGGGCTACCGCGACATCGCGAGCAGCTATAGCCAGCGCGGTTTCGGCCTGATAGAGCGCCCGTTGGGCGTCGAGAAACTCGCTGTAGGCCGCTACGCCAGAGCCGAAACGCTCGGCTAGGAGCGTCACATTGGCTTGTGCCTCGTCTCGCTGATCGATCAGCAGAACGTATCTGCGTCGTTGCTCCTCGTAGTCGACAAGTGCCGCACTCGTCTCCCGCATTGCGGTGACGACTGAAGCGGCGAAGGCTGCAGCTTGCTGCTCATAGCGCGCCTCGGAGGCGCTCACCTGTGCGCGAAGTCTCCCGCCTTGAAAGATCGGGCTGACCGTACTAGATACGAGGTTGAGAGTCCACTGATTGAGGATGTCGCTTAGGCCGTTGAGCAGGCCTCCACCGAAAAAGCCCTCGGTGGTTATGCCAAGCGACCCGTTGAGCGCAATCGAAGGCATCAGGCGGGCCCGAGAAGCGCCGACACGGTACCGTTCCGCTTCAAAACGGAAGGCGGCTGCACGAACGTCCGGACGCTGCACGAGCAAATCCGCGGGGACGCCGATGGGGACTTGATCGAAAGCGAGGCGTGGGGTCAGCTGCTTGCCGAGGAGCACGTCGAGTTCGTCTGGGAAGCGCCCCGTCAGTGCTGCGAGGCGGTATTCTGCCGCCGCGAGCGCGCTGCGTTGCTGCGGGCGTTGCGCCACGGTGCTACGCTCGTCTTGGCGTAGCTGGTACAGCACGAAGGAATCCGTCAACCCTCGCTGGTAGCGCTCTTCGGCTTGCTCGACCCGCTCCGCCAGCACAGTGATCGTCTCCTCCAGCAGTGCAAGCTGTTCGCGCTGCATGACCAGGTCAAAGTATGCCTGAATGACCCCGCCCACCACGGCGAGCCTGACGGCTTGGAGGTCGGACTCGCTCGCGAGCACATCGCGGTTGGCAGCGCGACTCTCGTTGCGGAGTCGCCCCCACAGATCAACCTCGTAGGAGACGGAAAGTGCTGTAGTGCTCGTTTCGAAGGCGATGCGGTCAGGACCGCCGCCCTGCCCGTTTCCGCTGAAAGCTGCTGCCTGCCCGACGTTGGCAGGAGAATCGCTGTATGACGAGGTGCCATCGACCGAGACCGTGGGAAAGAGATTGCTCTGCGTCTGCTTTCTCAGCGCTCGAACCTCCTTGAGGCGGGCCACTGCCTGAACGAGATCCAGGTTGGCGACAAGCGCGCTGTCCACGAGCGCGTTCAGCACAGGGTCGCCGAATGCGTTCCACCAGTGTACGGCTGCCGTTGCATAGGCGAGCGAATCGCCCGGCAAGGTGGTCGCAGTGTGTGTAAACGACTCCGGGATATGGGCGACGACGTCGGGAGCAGCAGGATCGGGAACGAACGTCCTGCACCCTGCTAGCGTCCCTGCCATGATCAACACCAACACCCGCGATGCCCGCACCCAAGCGGCGCGCGTCCACCTCAGGTGCAGGGTAGAGAACTGGGGCGATGTGGCGTGGAAGAGTCGGAGCTGGCGCACAGCAGGAGTGATTGGTTGATGCTCGTGCAAGGATAGCCCTACTGCACGCTGCCGTATGCCACGCTCACTGCCAATGCGGTGTGGTTCGCTGTGCTACATACGTGTAGTTCGCAGCGCGGGCGCGCCCGCCTGTGTCTAGGCGTATCTTTCCTCTGGACCGACTTGAAACGCTCGCCATGCACGCACGCATCTTCGTTGTCGATGACCACGCCGTCACGCGAAAAGGCTACATCTACTTACTCGACGAAGAGCCCGATCTTGAGGTGGTCGGAGAAGCAGACTCTTGCATGGCGGCGCTCTCCCAGCTTGCTGAGCTACAAGTCGACCTCGTCATCGCAGACGTTTCCATGCAGGGTCTTTCCGGTCTAGACTTGGTGAAGCATCTTGCCCCTGTGCGTCCAGAGTTGCCTGTACTGCTGGTTTCAATGCACGATGAGGCGGTCTACGCTGAGCGTGCTTTGCAGGCAGGGGCACGTGGCTACCTTATGAAAAGCGATGCGAGCACGCAGGTGATCATCGCCATCCGAAAGATCCTGGCAGGAGGCGTATACCTGAGCGATGCAATGAACGCGCGCTTGTTACTTCGCATGGCCGGAAGACTCGCACCGGCTGGCGCAGCCGCTTCTACCGCTCATCGTAAAGAAGAGGGACGTGCTACCGGTCTTACACACCTTAGCGATCGAGAACTTTCGGTGTTCGAACATCTGGGTCGTGGTCTTAAGACAAGCGAAATCGCCCAGGTGCTCTTGATCAGCCGAAGCACCGTTGGGTCGTACTGCGAGCGGCTCAAGGAGAAGCTCAACGCAGAGGATCACGCTGCCCTAGTTCGCTTAGCCACGCTCCATTACGAACGCACATGACGCATGGAGTAGATGTCTACACGTAAGACGTTTCACTCAGCTCCTAGTACGACTAAGCCTCATGCCGACGCGCCTGAGGTGCTGAAGCGATTCGACTTGGAATTGCTCGAAAACGAGCGACTGAGGACAGCGCTTATGGTGGGGTTTTTCTGCGTCGCATTAGTCCTAATCCTCATCGTATCACATGTGCAGAGGCTACCTTCACCCATCGCATGGGAGCGGATGGGCATGATCGCTGTGATCATCGGTGTGGAGTTATCGTTTCGCTGGCTCGTAATCACTCGAATACGTCAGCAGCAGCCGCTTCCAAGGTGGATATGGTATCCTCTAGCGTGTGTTGAGGTCGGCGTCTACTCAACTGGGGTGGCACTCACGCTCCCTGAGCCCTTTCTGTCGCTCCCCGCGCTTCTTCCTCAAGCAGGCATCTATTGCTGTTTCATCATCATTGCAACGCTGCGCCTGCATTTTGGAATCGTGTTATTCACCGGCTTTACAGCGGCGCTTGGCTACGGCCTCGTCGTGTATTTCTCTGACAGCATGATGTTGGTGCCTGTCGATCTCACTGAGAGACAGCACGAAGTACTGACCGATTTTTCCAGTCGAAATTTACTCTACACAGCGCTTCCGATGATTTTGAGCGTGAGCGTGCTAGCAGGCTATGTTGCACAACATGTTCGCAGGCAAACGCTCGCGATGCTGCGTGAAGCGCATGAACGCATGCGCCTTGAGCGCGAAGTCGTCAGTATTGCTGGAGAAGAGCGCCGGCGCGTTGGTCGCGACCTTCACGATGGTCTCGGCTCGCATTTAACAGGCCTCTCCATGCACGCACGCGCGCTTGCGCGGCGCGCTGAACTAGGCCGCCCCCTCTCCAGCGATGGACTAGAATCGCTCGCCGAAGGCATCGAGTCGGGCATTGACCAAGCCCGAGCCCTCGCGCAAGGACTCGATCCGCTTGATATCGATCATCGTTCGCTTGTTAGCGCCTTGGACGACCTCACGCAGAGCATCTCCGTTGCAAGCGGGCAACCTTGTCGCTTTGAGAGCGATGTGGACCAGATTGGTCTTACTTCGGAGGCTGCAGAGCACCTTTATCGCATTGCGCAAGAAGCTACGACCAATGCTGTTCGGCACGCGCAGGCCTCACGAGTCGACGTCAGTTTGCGTCGTGAATCTGCTCACCTTGTACTTGCGGTACGCGATGATGGTATTGGCCTGGACAATAAGGCTCAGGGAGGTATGGGACTACGCACGATGCACTACCGAGCTCGTGTCATCGGGGGCGACCTGTCTGCTGTGCGTGTCAAAGGGGGGGGCACCCTCGTTCGGTGCGAAGTGCCGATCTTCGCCATTACGTAGCCAGTTTTCTACTTCGCTGCTCGAAAAATCGATGAGCCTGGAACGTGCGGGCGGGCTGTAGGCTTTAGGTCAGGATCCGATGCCGGGCTATGCGCCTGGCGTGAGACTTTCTGACCTGAGACTTTCCGACTTCCCCGATGCAACAGTTCGAGTACAAAGCCGAGATGAAGCAGCTGCTGAAGCTGATCGTTCACTCGCTCTACACCCACCGCGACGTCTTCCTGCGGGAGCTGATCTCCAACGCCTCCGACGCGCTCAACAAGGTGCGCTTCCGCAAGCTCACCGACAGCGACATCCAGAGCGCCGACGCGCCGCTCCAGATCACGATCACGCTGGACGACGAAGGCAAGGCGCTGACGCTGGAGGACACCGGCATCGGCATGACGCGCAATGACCTGATCGAGCGCATCGGCACGGTGGCTAGCTCCGGCACGCTGGCGTTCATCGAGGCCGCCGCCGAGCAGGCCAAGCAGATGGACGGCCGCATGATCGGGCAGTTTGGCGTAGGCTTCTACGCCGCGTTCATGGTCGCCGACGAGGTCACCATCGACACGCGCCACGCCGACCCGGGCGCCGAGGCGTGGCAGTGGAGCTCCGACGGCAGCGGCACCTATACCGTCGGCGAGGGCACGCGTGAGACGCGCGGCACCACCATCACGCTCAAGCTCAAGGAAGACGCCGCCGAGTTCGCCAAGGACTGGCGCGTGAAGGACGTGGTGCGCAAGTACTCCAACTTCGTCGACTTCCCCATCCTCGTGGCGGGCGAGCAGGTCAACACCGTCAAGGCGCTGTGGCGCAAGAGCACAGATAACGTCACCGAGGACGAGTACAAGGAGTTCTACCAGTTCATCTCGGGCGACTTCCAGGAGCCGCTGGACCGCCTGCACCTGCACCTGGAGGGCGCCGTCACGTTCGACGCGCTGCTGTTCATCCCCAAGACCGCGCCGCCCAACCTCTTCCAGGAAGACTACCAGCGCAAGCTGCACCTCTACGCCAACAACGTCTTCATCCAGGACGACGCCAAGGACCTGCTGCCCGAATACCTGCGCTTCGTGCGCGGCGTGGTCGACACCGACCAGCTGCCACTCAACGTCTCGCGCGAGGTCACGCAGAATAGCCCCGTGATGGCGAAGATCCAGAAGATCCTCACCAAGCGCGTGCTCAACCTCCTGGGCGACTGGGCCAAGAACGACGCCGAGACCTATGCCGAGTTCTTCAACGAGTTTGGCGTGCTGCTCAAGTACGGCGTCTCGGAAGACTACGCCCAGCGCGACCGCCTGCTGAAGCTGCTGCGCTACGCCTCCACGACCACCGAAGGCGACGCGATGACGTCGCTGGAGGAGTACGTCAACCGCATGAAGGACGGGCAAGACGCCATCTACTACGTCCTCGGCGAGCACCGCGACCAGGTCATCAAGAACCCGAACCTCGAATACTTCCGCCAGCACGGCATCGAGGTGCTGCTCCTGACCGATCCCATCGACGTGTTCACCGTCAACGCCATCGGCACGTACGAGGAGAAGGAGCTCACCAGCATCGACAAGGCCGACCTCGACTTGGGCGAGACGCCTGAGCAGACTGAGGGCAAGCTGGACGACAGCACGGCCGACGCGCTGCTGCTGCGGTTCAAGGACGTGCTGGGCGAGGCCGTGGAAGACGTCGTCGCCTCGAAGCGTTTGGTCGACTCGCCCGCGACGCTCGTGGTGGGCAGCAGCGGTCTGGACGCGCAGACCGAGCGGCTGATGAAGATGATGAACCAAGACCTCGGGCCGACGAAGCGCATCTTAGAGGTCAACATGGCGCATCCGCTCATCAAGAACGTGGCGGGCCTGCGCGAGCAGCCCGAGAGCGCGGCGCTCGTCGAGAGCGTCATCAACCAAGTCTACGCGGGCGCGCTGCTGCTGGAAGGCAACCTCGACGACCCCACGGCCTTCGTCGAACGCATGACGGCGCTGATGGAGAAGGCCACGGCCTGATACCAACTCTGAGAGATGATTGTGCGATCAGGGTTGTCATCCCGAGCGGAGACCGCAGGTCGCAGCCGAGGGATCTCCCCCAATTACGGATTGCACAACCTCAACGTGGGAGATCCCTCGGCCGCGCTCGGGATGACAGCAGTAGGCCGTGTGCTGCACTACAACTTGCTAGAGGTTTGACATAACTGTCAGTCTACTCGGAGCGCAGGCTGAGGACGGGGTCGCGGCGGGCGGCTTTGATCGCCTGGTACGCCACCGTGCCGAGCGCGATGAGCAGCGCAAGGATGCCTGTGGCGATGAACAGACTAGCACCGAGGTCGATGCGGTAGTAGAAGCCGTCCAGCCAATCGCGCATGAGCAGGTAGCCGACGGGTGCGGCGATGACGAAGGCGATGCCCACAAGCCGGGCAATGTCTTTCGAGAGCAGCACCACCAGCCCCGAGACGCTGGCGCCCAGCACCTTGCGCACGCCGATTTCCTTGGTGCGCTGCGTAGTCGTATAGGCTGCCAACCCGATCAGCCCCAGGCAGGCTACGAGCATGGCCAGCCCGGCGAAGGTGGCGATGAGCAGTGAGCGGCGCTCCAGGTCGCGGTAGGCCATTTCGAAGCGCTCGTCGGCGAAGTCGTAGGCGAAGGGCCAGGTGGGGTCGATGCTGGCCAGCTGCTCTTCCACGGCATCCACCACGGGCGGCACCGGGCCGGCGCTCATCTTGACGGACAGGATCTGCAAGTTGGTGTGCTCCTTCGTACCGTAGAGAAACACGACGGGCTCGATGGCGGCTTCCAGCGACTCGAAGTGGAAGTCCTCCACCACGCCCAGCACGGGCGTTGGCTCAGCGGCGGTGTTCCACTTGATCCACTGCCCGGCGTGGTCCGTCCAGCCGAAGCGATCCAGTGCCGCTTCGTTGACGACCACCGCATCGGCGTCGCTGGCGATTTCAGTCGAGAAGCTACGCCCGGCGATCACGTCGATGTCGTAGGTCTCAAAGAACGCCTCGTCCACCACCGTCCACTTCGCATGAATCTGGTCAGCGTTGCCGGAGGTGTGGAACGTGAAGCCGTAGTCGTTCCACTGGCCCGGCGCCACCATCGACATCGCCGTGTGCGTGATGCGGGGGTTGCGACGCAGCTCTTGCTTGATGGTGTGCAGGCGCGCGTTGGCGGCTTCTGGATCCTCGAAGTCGTGCGGAGAGATGCCGATCGTCATGACCCCGTCGCCGTCGAAGTGCAGGTCTTGATTCTTCATATGATCGACCTGCCGCAGCATGACGAGCGTGCCAAGCAGGAGTACCATCGATAGCGCAAACTGCACCACGACGAGTCCACTGCGGACCCGCGTGCCTTGGCGCCCATGCTGCATCCGCCCGCGCAGCGTCTCGACGGGCTCGTACTGCGAGAGCACGAACGCTGGATACCCGCCCGCCAGGACGCCAATCACGGTGGCCAGGCCGAACAAGAGGAGCCACGGGGTGGGGTCGGAGAACGTGATAGTCAGCTCCGTGTCGAGCAGCGTGTTGAACAGCGGTAGGCCGAGGAGCGCCAAGGCGGCACCGAGCGCAGCAGCAGCATAGCTCACCAGCAGCGCCTCGCCCAAAAACTGCCCGATGAGTTGTCCCCGATGTGCGCCCATCACCTTGCGCACGCCAATCTCACGCGCCCGCGTCAGCGCCTTCGCCGTGGACAGATTGGCGAAGTTGATCGCGGCGATCAGCACGATGGTGAGGCCGATGGCGAACAGGACGCGCAGCAGCGTGGCCATAAACCCGCCCCCCTCTTCAATCATGCCTTCTTGTGAGGCGTCGAGATGGTAGGCACTGAACGGTTGCAGGTGAAATTGCGCGGCGTAGCTCGTGTTGGAAGCCGCCGTGTTGCGCTCCACCAGCTCCTGGATCTGTGCGCGAAGGGCGTCTGGGTCAGCGCCGTCGCGCAGCAGCACGTAGCTGGGCGTGTTCGTGTTGCTCCAGCCACGTCCCCAGTCTGAGCCGTCCACGTTCTCAAACGGAATCAGCAGGCCGCCTTGCAGCGTGGAGGTAGCGGGGAAGTCGGCATAGACCCCTACGACTTCCATGTCGAGGAAGAGCACTTCGAGCCGCTTGCCAAGCACATCCAGCCGCCCGAAATACTTCTGCGCCATCGACTCCGAGATCAGCAGGCCATCGGGCCGCGTCAGGTCCGCTTCGCCCAACAGCAGGTCGATGTTGAACAGGTCGAAGAAGGTGCTGTCGGCCAGCAGGACTTCCTCGTTGAACCGCTCGGTGCCGCTGGAGACCCACGTGATGTTGGGATGGATCCGCGCCGCTGATTCAAGGTGTGGGCTCTCTTCCAATAAGGCCGGGACTAAGGCGCCACGCGTCCAGAAGTAGATTGGCCCGTCGAACTGCTCGCCGACCATGTAGATGCGGTCGAGGTGCTCGTGGTGCTGGTCCACAGCGCGCTCGTGGCGGATGTAGAGGAAGATGAGCAGGCACGACGCGATGGCGATGGCGAGCCCAGCCACGTTGATGGCGGTGTGGCCCTTGGCCTTGAGGAGTGTGCGCCAGGCGACGCGGAAGTAGGTGCGGATCATGCTGATGCTCAGGTTGAGTTCGTGCCGCAACCGACCTTCGCGCTGCGCCTTTTTCCAGTAGATGCCCTCGTAGGCCGCCTCGGCAGAGGCGTAGTCGCCCATCTCACGAAGAGCCAGCTGCACCGCCTCGCTTTCTTCGTGCCCTTCGCCGATGAGCCGCTGGATGTCGTCGCGGAGGTGGCGTTCGAGCTCTTCGAGGTCGTCCGGCGTGACGTGCGGGCTGTTGGCCAACCCCTGCCGCCACGCGGCGATCGCTGCTTCGGTGTGCATGGCGGGCTCCGTCAGGCGTCGGTGGAGGGGGCGAGGCCGGGGTGCCACAGCTTCATCAGCGCCCGGTGGATGTGCAGCCACTGCGACTGCTCGCGCTGGAGCGCTTGCTCGCCCTTGGCCGTGAGGCGGTAGTATTTACGGCGTGGCCCGCTGCCCACGTCGCGCCAGCTGCTCTCCAGCAGGCCGTCGTTTTGCAGGCTGTGCAGCACGGGGTAGAGTGTGCTGGTGGTCCACGTCATCTGACCATCCGTCAGGTACTTGACGCGCTGGATGATCTCGTAGCCGTACGTCTCACCCTCGGAGACGATGGAGAGAATGAACGGTTTGATAGATGCGGAAACGAGCGCCTTGGGGATCATACGTCGCGGTGCGATGTGCGTCGTGAATCGAGTTATGTCGCACTACGACGTATGTTGTGACGCGGAAGTTACGGGCGTGGTCAACTTTTTCTTGTGGAGGTGCCTGAACGTGCGAAGGCCCGGCCCACGGGTGGTGAGACGGGCGTTCTGCTGAAGTAGGCGTTTGTGGCTTAGGTTATCTGGGCGTTCATTTTTGAGCGCAAAAACGAACCAAAAACGCTTGTCGATCTCGAAACGCTCAGCGGACGTTCCTTCGCACAATCCCGCACCTAGCGAGCCGCAAGGTTGACACTACATTCGTGCAGGTATGCTGTTGCTCGCTAGCTGAACGCCCTCGTCCGCTCTTCCCAGCGCGCTCCCGGCCCCGAGATCGACGTTGGCGGCTCGCCTACGCTCGGTTGGCTGATGCGGTTTTTCATGCGACGCCGTAGGGGCGCATGGCATGCGCCCGGTCTGCTCAATCGTGGCGCAGGGAGCGGACGGGGTCGCTGGTGGCGGCGCGGAGCGACTGGTAGGCGACGGTGCCCCAGGCGATCAGCAACGCGGCGAAAGCGGCGAGGGCGAAGACCACGGGGCTCATCGGCGTGGCGTAGGCGAAGTTGGCGAGCCACTGGCTCATGAGCAGGTAACCGATGGGGAACGCGAGGGCGCAGGCGGCGACGACGAGCAGCGTAAACTCCTTGTTGAGCAGCCGCACGATGCTGAACACCGACGCGCCCAGCACCTTTCGCACGCCGATCTCGCGGGTGCGCGAGGTCGTCACGTACGACGCCAGGCCGAAGAGCCCAAGGCAGGCAATTATGATGGCGAGGATGGTGAACGTAGAGTAAATGCTGCCGAGACGCGCCTCCTGCTCGTAGAGCGACTGCACATCGTCGTCCATGAAGTAGTAGCGGAACGGAAAGCCCGGCTGGAAGGCGGTCCACTCTGCTTCGAGGAATGCTAGCGTCTCGGTAGCACGCTCGGCCGAGATGCGCACGGGCAGGTAGCCCATGAAGTTGTCGGCGCGGCCCAGGATGACGGGGCGGATGGTCTGATGCAGCGACTCGTAGTGCGCGTCCTTCATCACGCCGATGACGGTGGCCCAGCGGTCGGTGTTGTCGGGGCCGCCCTGCGGACGCATGACGCGCTTGCCGATGGCCTCGTCCGGCGTGTAGCCGAGCTCAGCCGCCGCAGCTTCGTTGATGACAAACGCCTCGGCATCTGAAGGAAACGCATCGTCGAAGTCGCGCCCGGCGACCATCTCTAAGTTGAGCGTCTCCACATAGTCGTTCGTGACCTCGCCAAACGCGGCCAGCATGAAGTCGTCTTGGCGCATCGACTCGCTGCGGAACGCGGTGTTGTTGTGGATGCGTCCGTTGCCAGGGAGAATGCCTGCGGCGGCGGCATCAAGCACCCCGGTGTGTTGCAGGATCTCATTCCGGAACGTCGGGAAATCGCGCACAGCGTCCATCGTTTCGATGGGCAGCACTACGACGTGATCAGCGGCGAAGCCAAGGTCTTGCGCCTGCATGTAGCGCAGCTGTTGGAAGACGACGAGCGTGCTGATGATGAGCGTGATGGAGATGGCGAACTGGAAAACGACCAGCCCCGACCGCAGCCAGCGCCCGCGCGCGCTCCGCGAGAAGTTGCCCTTGAGCACGACCACGGGCTGGAAGCTGGAGAGCACCACGGCGGGGTAGAGCCCGGCTAGCACGCCCGTCACGAGTGCGACAGCGACCATCAGCCCGATGGCACCCGGCGTGAGCTGAAGCGACACATCGGCGAGGCTGTTGAAGGCGGGCAGCGCCAGCAGCAGCAGCGCGATGGCCAGCACCATGCCCGTAGCCGCCGTGAAGACGGACTCGAGCAAGAACTGCCGGACGAGCTGAGGCCGCTCCGAGCCCAACACCTTGCGCAGCCCGACCTCCCGCGCGCGCGTCGTAGCACGCGCCGTAGCCAGGTTCATGAAGTTGATGCACGCGATCAGCAGCACGAAGAAAGCGATGGCGCCCAGGATGTACACGTACCGGATGTCGCCCTGGCGGCCCAGTTGGTCCATCGTCTCGCTGTGCAGGTAGAGGTCCGGCATGGGCTGCAGCACCCAGTCGTAGCGGAAGCCGTTGGCGCGCGACTCGGCGAGAGTTTGTCCGAAGATGGCCTCAACACTGGGCGACAAGAACTTCTCGACAGCAGCGGGCATCTTGGCTTCGAGCGCGGCCGGATCGCTGCCTTCGCGCAGCATCAGGTAGGTATAGAACGAGTTGTTCAGCCACTCCGGATCGTCCCACCGGTCGTTCGAGAGGAAGGAGCCGATGAGATCGGGCGCGAAGTGTGCGTTGCGATCCGACTCGGCAAACGCAAAGACCCCCGTCACGGTGTAGTCGGTGTTGTTGTCGACGCGCAGCGTACGCCCGACGGGATCGGCATCGCCGAAGTATTTCTGGGCCGTCGCTTGCGAGAGGAGGACAGTGTTGGGGCGGTTCAGCGCTGTGGTCGCATCGCCTGAGAGGAGCGGGACGTTGAAGAAGTCGAACACGCTGGAGTCGGCGAGCATGAAGTTGCTCTCGTAGTAGCGCGTCTCGCCTTGCGCTACAAGCAGCCGGCCCGTTCCCGAAAGCCGCGTGGCATCAACCACCTCGGGAAACTCATCGATGAAAGCGCCAGCCATGACGGCGGGCGAGCTGGCCGTGTAGATTTGCTGCCCCATCACATCGGCATCCAGCTGTACCTGATAGATGCGATCGCCGTTGGGGTGGTGCTGGTCGTAGCCCAGTTCGTTCGTGATGAATATGACGAGGACGACGAACGCGGCGATGCCTACGCCCAGGCCCACGATGTTGATAAACGCGTAGCCCTTCTGCCGCGCCATATGGCGTAGCGCGATGCGGAAGTAGTTGCGGAGCATGATGCGGCGGGAAGCAAGCCTTAAGACACGGAGTGTGCCCTTCACGGGGATTGCATAGCATTAGTTACACGAGCGACACGAGAAAGCGAGGTCGGCCCGCTGCTCAACATCCATCATACTCGTTCTGGAAGTTCATAGTGCAGCACACGGTCTACCTTTGTCATCCCGAGCGAAGCCGAGGGATCTCCCCCGTATGCGTTTTGCACAACGACCAGGTGGGAGATCCCTCGGCTCCGGCCTGTGGCCTCTGCTCGGGATGACAATCCTGATCGCACAATCATCTCCCAGGCCTAGTATCAGAACTTTTT
>JBCCMF010000028.1:0-24252 GCA_039026435.1 Bacteroidota bacterium | reverse complement strand
TCAGCCCAGGGGGCGCAGCTCAATGTGCTACGGGGCGGCGCTATGGACGCCGCTCCGCGCTCCAGCCGGGCCGCGTACCGCTACAGGCTGCACCCCAGCTACACGAGCTACAACATTGGGTTCAGGATCGTGCGTACGACGGAGCCGTAACGAGGCTCAGTCTGCTACCGCACGCCGCCGAAGCGCGTGGGCAATCCCGGCTCGTCTGGCCGCGTGAGCTGGCAGCATCTCAGATAGCTATCAAAACTCGATCCAGGCGCTCAGACTCCACGTGTCGCCGAAGCCCGCGTTTTCGCTGTAGAAGTCCTCGAAGTAGGAGAGGCGGAGCGAAAAGTTCTCGTTGAACTTGAAGATGCCGGAGACGCTCCACGTCATCAGCGTGATGCCGGACTGGATGAGCGGGTTGAACACCGACTGGAACGTGCCCTCCTGCATGTTGTGCGTGCCGAAGACCTGGCCCATCACGTCGAGGCGCTCGCCGAGGTGGACGCCGAGGGTGCCTTCGTAGCCCAGCTGGTCGCTGGCCTCGCCGAAGTAGAAGCGGTAGTTGACGTCAGCGGCCCACCACATGGGCAGCACAAACGGGATCTCGTCCCCCGCGTTGAGGCCGAGGATCGCGCTGTACTGGTTGAAGCCGAGGCGCGGCTCGCGGGACGTGCCGTAGAGCCAGGGCACGGAGACGCCCACGCGGGCCGACATCTGGAGCGGATCGCTCAGAAAGTGGTGGTTGAGCGCGAGTTCAAGATCGGAGAAGCCGTAGCTGCTGCGCGTGCGCACGCCCTCCTGAAACTGCTGGTCGATGAACACGGTGGTGCCTTCGAGCACCCAGCCGGGGCTGATGCCGTACTCGCCGTAGATCTTGTAGGCGTTGTTCGTGTACTGCCCCCCGTTGGGCAGGGCGAAGCGCGTCCCGTCACTGAGGGTGCCTTGGGTGGTCTGGTAGCGGTAGTACTCGAGGATGAAGAAGTACTTGCCCGTCAGCGTGGGCCACGGCCCGGCCTGTGCCTTGGGCGCCACGGCAGAGGCAGCGCACAGCATCAGCAGCGTGAGCAGGAGCAAGCGGCGAGCAGAGGCGAAGAGGTTGTTCATAGCGGATAGGCTCACGGCTGGTACACTTGAGGCAGAACGGGCATCGCCGACGCCGTCGGGCTGGGGCGAACGCGAATGCTGGGGTAGACGGGCTGCACGCGGCGCACGCTGTCGGCGTCGATCAGGTCGAGCGGCAGGGCGCTGCGGCGGCGGTAGAGCGTGTAGTCGTCCCAGCGCTTCTCCACGAAGAAGCCCACGGGTACGCGCTCGCGGTAGCGGTCGTTGAGTTCCGAGGGCTCGTCGTGCAGCAGGACATAATCGACCGAGGCGTACGGTGCGGCGTAGGCTTCGAAGTAGGCCTCGCCATCGGTGGGCAACACGTAGGGCTGCGCCGTGCCCGTCTTGGCGACGATGCGGTACGTCGTCTTCTCGTCGGTGAGCACGCGCGCCTCGCCGAGTTGCGCCAGCGTAGACGCCACCTCGTGCTCCTCCTGCATCGCGTCGGAGATGACGGTGTAGTCGGGGATGGGCACGCGCATCCAGGCCAGCGCGGCCTGCACGATAAGGGCTAGGATCAGGATGAAACGGCTGGTGCGCGAGAGCTCGTCGGGCAAGATGGCGATGCCGAGCAGGCTCAGCAGTAGCACCGTCATGCTCAGCGTGGCGATGCCTGCGATGGCGACGAACACCACGAACACGAACAGCAATGCCAGCGCGAAGACGCGCGCCCACATCCGCTCTAGGATGCACACCACCAGCCCGACCAGGAAGATCGGCGACAAGATCATCGCCTCCAACAGCGACACCGCGTCGCCGGTGATCCCGAGCGTAAACTGCGCGAACGTGCCTGTGAACACCCAGGCCGCAAACGACCACGCGCCGATGGAGAGGAGCGCCGGGAAGGTCAGGATCAGCCAGCCCGTGATGTACGCGCCGAAGCCGCCCACGCGCTCCAGCGACGGCGAGAGGCCCAGCATGAGCGCCAGCGGCAGCGCCAGCGGCGAGGCGAAGGCGGCGAGCGCCATCATCAGCCCGGCCTGGAAGCTGAACGCGATGATGCCCGTCGTCAGCCACTGGCCGTACCAGCGCCACGCCAGGTACAAGAAGAACAGCGCCACGGCCTCCTGGTAGTTGGCGGCGATCAGGTTGAACGCGAGCGGGCTGAACAGCAGCAGCGGCACGGCCGCGAGCAGCACGATGCGGTTGTGCCGCCACCCGTCTTTGATCAAGAACCACGCGAGCCACGCCAGCGCCAGCGCGCCCCACACCACGGCCATGAAGGCCTTGGGGTAGAGCGTCAGCAGCACGAGCGGCAGCGGCGGGAAGAACCAGCTCACCAGCCCCGCGTCGCCGCGCGCGTCGATCATCAGCGCCTCGGCCAGGAACTGCGCGTGCGCATCGCTCAGGTAGCCCGCGAGCGCGCCCTCGATGCCCAGGATGAGCGGCGGCAGCACCAGCACCACCGGCAGCAGCCAACTGGCCACGGCGATGGCACGCTGGTCTGCCTCATGCCGTCGTAGTGTGGTCGCCAGTGAGCCCATGAACGGTTTTTTCCCAGTAGAACGGTTTGGTGAAGAGCTGGATGAGTGCCTTGTAGGCCGCGTACGAGTGCAGGAACCAGTAGAACGGGTTCAGCAGCGCGAACGGCACCAGCCAGTAGAGCTTGCGGCGGAAGACCGCCAGCATGTTGAGGTAGATCGCCAGCCCGTTGCCAATCAGCAGGTTGAACGCGGCGATGTAGACGGCGAAGGTGGGGAAGAAGAAGGTGCTGTCTGAGCCGAAGAAGATCCACAGGATGAACGGGATCCACAGCAGCGGCGCCAGCAGGAACGTCAGCGGCGTGCCGCCCACGAGCAGGAAGAAGCTGAGCGCGTTCTTGAGGCCCACCGTGCGGACGAGCTTCATCGGGTTGCGCGTGTGGACCAGCGTGGTCTGCATGTAGCCCTTGATCCACCGCGAGCGCTGCCTGATCCAGTTGCCCACCTGGCTGTTGGCCTCCTCGTACGTCGTCGAGTTGACGATGCCGACGGTGTAGTTGCGCATCGACGCGCGGATGCCGAGGTCGGCGTCTTCGGTGACGTTGAACGGGTCCCAGCCGGCCAGCTCGCGCAGCCGATCCGTGCGGAAGTGGTTGCTCGTGCCGCCCAGCGGCGTGGGCAGGTTGAGCACGTCCAGGCCCGGCAGCATGTAGTCGAACCAGTAGGAGTACTCCAACGTGAACATCCGTGTGAGGAAGTTATAGTCGGAGTTGAAGTAGTTGAGCGCGCCCTGCACCACCACGAGGCTCGGGTCGCCCTTCTGGAAGAGGATGAGCGCCTTCTTGAGCTGGTCCGGCTCGGGCCGATCTTCGGCGTCGTAGATCACCAGATACTCGCCGCGGGCGAAGTAGAGGCCCAGGTTGCAGGCCTTCGGCTTGGTCTTCGGCTGCGAGTCGGGGATGATGACGAACTGCACATTGTCTGGCGGGCGTGCGGCTTTGGCGGCTTCGAGCGTCTCGGGGTCGTCCTCCTCGATCAAGACCAGGATTTCGAGCTTCTCCTTCGGATAGTCGAGCGTGGACAGGTTGTCCATCAACAGCCCGATGATGTTCGCCTCTTTGTAGACGGGCAGCAGAATCGTGTAGAACGGCAGGTCTTCGTCACGGAGCGAGGCGACCTCGGCGTCGGTGACGGGCTGCACGCGCTCGATGCGCGCCCCCGCCAAGCTCACGATCACCTTGAACGCCACGGCCACGAAGAACACGACGTTGATGAAGATGCTGGTGCCGATGAAGGTAGCCTGGGGCGCGAAGTACAGGCAGACGATGAACAGCATCACCAGCGAGGCCAGCGTGATGTACTGCCCCCGCGTGAACACCATGTACGCCGACTCCTGCGGGTGGCGCATGAAGAGCGCGTACGTGGAGCCCTTGATGAGCGAGCTCTTGAACACCTCGCGCAACGCCCAGTCGATGTCCCACTCCGTGGTGACGGCGTACTCGAAGTGCTGCACGTTGGGAAACAGCTCGTAGAGTTCGCGCTGCGTCTCGGGGCTGGGGTACTCGGTGATGGCCACGCGCATGGTGTGGCCGTCCCACTGGTACGGGAACGCGTTAAGCCGCCGGATGCGCGGCAGCCCGATCTTCACGGGCACGGCCTCGTCGATGTCGGCCTGGGTGAGCAGCACGAACGGCAGCTCCCACAGGTCGGAGAGGGCGCGGTACAGGTCCAGGCGATGCACGTAGCCGGAGGCCAGCAGGATCTTGCCCAGCCGCTCGCCCGTGACGGCCTGCTGCTGGAGCGCCTGCTGGATCTGCCACGGCTGTACCATCCCGGCCTCCACGAGATACTCGCCGAGGCGCTGGCGCTGGGCCGGGGTTACCGAAGTGCTGGATGCGACGGGTTGCATGAAGCCAGAAGCGTTCGCGGACGAAGCAGATGTAGGTGGCGGCGTGCTCAGCTACGCGGAGCCGGACGGTAGGGCCGCTGCACCACGGTCGGGTCGTCCTCTTCGAGGCCCGAGAGGCGTTCGTACTGCGGATACTCCTCCTGGCGCCGCACGACGCGCGGGAAGATCCAGATGATCAGCAGCAGCACGAGTAAGGCTACGATGAGCCAGATCAGCCACTGGTACTCGGCCCAAAAGCCGCGCAGCGGCGCGTCAAGCTCGGCCACCTGATCGGGGTCGTCCAAATCGATGACCTGTGCCCGTCCGTTTTCTCCGCGCACGGCCAGCTGACCTTGCGCCGAGTACCACCCGTCGGGCTGGAGGACCTCGTCGAGCAAGTCGGAGGCTTCATCGCTGGCGGGGTCGGTGCTGGTGAGCAGCAGGATGTCGCGCGTCAGGTTTTCAAAGCCTTGGAGCGCCGCGTAGGCACCGTCTTGCGTGTAGTTGATGCTCGTGCCCAGCTGGCTGTACTGCAGGGTGCCCGAGGGCGCCAGCGTGGCGCCTAGCGCATCGGCCAGGCCGTGATCGCCCACGGCCAGCAGGTCTTCCACCCCGGTCGTGCTGCCCACGATGGTGGGGCCGAGCAGGGTTTTCGTCGTCGCCTGCATGGCCATCACGAGGTGCGCGGCGTTCTCTAGCGTCGTAGGGTTCAGCGGCTCCACGAACACGCTAAACCCGTCGGCGAACACCTGCGGGAAGCGCAACAAGCCATCGGGCACGCCCTCGCCGGAGATCAGCTCAAAGGTCGAATTCGTTTGGATGGAGGCGCTCAGCGGGATCACGCTGCGGATGCAGTTGCCCTCGGGCGAGTTGTAGGCGAAGCGCACCTCCAGGTTGTTGTCGCGCTGAAGCTCGTCGTTGCGGATGGGTGCCCACACGTCGAGCTCGTTGGCATCGAGCGGGGCGCTCTGGATGAGCGAGCCGTTGAGGTAGGCATGCATGTAGCCGTTGCCGCCCGCAGGCACGGGCGTATGCCTGATGTTGAGGCGGACGCCCGCCGGGATACGGTCGGCGCCGAAGTCGGCCAGCGAGAAGTTGTAGAACGACGAGATGGTGCCTGCGCCCTCGATGTTGCGCGTGTCGAACCCGAGGTCGGCGAACGTGACGGCGCCTTCGCCGAAGAGCGGCGTGCTGCGCTCCACGCTCTGGGTCCGCACCGAGGAGGAGACGGCGAGGCGCGTCCCCACGTCCGTCTGGAAGAGCTGCCGTGCCGTGGCGAGGTCGCCCACGTTGAGCGTGGTGCCGCCGTTGGAGAGTGTAGCGCCTTGCCCGCCCCACTGCACCACGCGCTCGAAGGCGCCGGGGGCGCTCGCAGCACCCGTCGTCACGGTGAGTTCGGGCGGTGCCGCTTCGTACGTCCGGGCCAGGTAGGCGGCCAGCCAGAGCGCGGCTTGCGCCGCATCCTCCGAGGCGGCTGGCATCACATAGGTGACGCGGTCGAGGAAGCCCGGAAAGAAGGTGCTGACCTCGGCGGCGGCTTGCTGCGCACCGCTGTAGCGCACCACGCTCTCCGGGTTGATGTAGAGGCGATGCAAGAAGAAGGCTTCGCAGTAATCGTCACCCTCGACGACCATCTCTAGGGTCAGCTGCAGCTTGCCGTCGCTGATACGTGCCTCGCGAAGCGGCACAGTGATCTGCGTAGCGGCGCGCGGCAGGGCGACACGCGACTGGATGCGGTCGCCAGACGAGATGCTGAAGTAGCCTTCCGGCAGGTTGGGCGTCGGGATCAGATCTAGCACCACCGCTTCGGGCACCAGCCCGGCGTTGACCGGGATGAACAGGTCCTGACTGGCCGTCAGGCCCATCAGCTCAACGCCCTGCGGGTAGCCGAGCGCGTCGAAGGTCAGGTCTTGGGCTTGGGTGCTCTGGGGCAACGCGACCAGCGCAAGAAAACAGGCGAAGAGAACCGCGCAGGCGAGGTGAATACGGAGGCGCGACATGGAGGCAACCGAGGTTGTGGGAATGGGGGAGCCGATGCACATGCATCGAACCATGAGGATACAGAACGAGCAATCGGCCGTCACTCTAAAACTATGCCATGCGCCCAAAATACGCATTTCAATCCGTTTACAGCGGTTTGTCGTCTCGTTTTGGGAGGTCAGTAGAGACAACCCAGGTGCAAGCCTAAAGCTCAGAGAGCAGGGGGTACGTGGTGGCGCAACCGGAGGCGCGCATCCATCAGGCTACGCCTTCCTATGCCTGTCGCTGCCCATCGGCAGGCCCAGCCGCCTCCTCCGCCAGCCGCCGTGCTTTGAACGCCCGCCCCCAGTCCTGCATGAGCACCAGGGCAGGCTCCAGCGTGCGGCCGAAGGCGGTCAGCTCGTATTCCACGCGCGGCGGCACCTCGGCATAGACGTGCCGAGAGATCACGCCGTCGGCCTCTAGCTCACGCAGTTGCAACGTGATCATCCGCTCGGTGGCGTTGGGCGTGAGGCGCCGCAGGTGACCAAAGCGCTTGCGCCCGTCCAGGAGGTGGCAGACGAGCACAGGCTTCCAGCGCCCGCCGATCACACTTAGGGTCGCCTCGATGTCACATCCCGTTTTCCAGTTGTATTTCCTGGCCATGTGTAGTTACCAACTTGTAACGAATTCAATACTTACAAAAATGTAGGTACTTGACGTAAAGTATGTGAATGTGCTATGCTTTCAAAGCATACGGCACACAACCCGTCTGAGGCTTCGCGGTGAACGTCTACATCGTGGGCCAACTCACTGTGCATGATGCCCCCTGACGTACCTAACCTTCCGAAAACACTATGGCCTACTACTCCGTGCTTGCTGTGACCCCGACGACCGACGAGTGGATTGCCGATTATCTCGGCCCCGCCAATAAGCTGGTTGCCCAACACGGCGGCACCTACCTGGCCCGCACCGCCACCCACGAGCGCGTCGAAGGCGAGGGCGAAGATGCTGCTCTCCGTATCATCATCTCGTGGCCGTCGCGCGAAGCTGCGCTCGCCTTCATGAACGACCCTGAGTACGCACCGCATTTGGCGGCCCGCACCGCAGGCTCGAAGACTGAACACCTCCTCATCGAAGCCAAGGATGACCTAGCTTGAGTTTGGCCACCACTCATCATCCCGAAGCGATGCCGCGCCCGGATACCCTCGCGTTCCGACGGATCAACCTCGCCTATAACACCGTGTTCAAGCCCCACAGGCTGAGCGTCGGGCTGGTGGTGCCCATCGAGCGCTACGCACAGGGGCCAATGCCCACGATGGCGCGTCATCTTGAGCGGGCGCAGTTGGCTGAGGAGTTAGGATTCGCCGCCGTTTGGCTCCGCGACGTCCCGTTCAACGTCCCCTCGTTTGGGGATGCTGGCCAGACGTACGACCCGTTCGTCTACCTGGGCTTGCTGGCGGGACAGACCACGCGCATCGCGCTAGGCGTGGCCAGTATCATCCTGCCGCTGCGCCATCCGGCACACGTCGCCAAGGCTGCCGCCACCGCCGACGTGCTCTCGGGTGGGCGCCTGCTGCTCGGCATCGCCTCGGGCGACCGTCCGGCGGAGTACCCCGCGCTCAACGTGCCCTTCGCCGAGCGCGGGGCGCGCTTCCGCGACAGCCTGGCTTACATCCGCAGCATGGCCGATGAGGCGCCGACCTTTGAGAACCCCTTTGGCCACCCTGGCGACGGCATGGACATGGCGCCCAAGCCGACCGCAGGGCGGCTTCCGCTCCTCATCACCGGAGGTAGCCAACAGGCGCCGGACTGGCTGGCGCAACATGGCGATGGGCGGATGGTGTACCCGCGCCCGCTGCCCCATCAAGCGGCTATCGTCAAGGACTGGCACGCCCGTGTCCTCGCCGTGCAGCGCTATGCGAAGCCCGTCATGCAGCCGCTCTACATCGATCTCGTCGACGATGCCGATGCCCGGCCGCAGCCCATCCATCTGGGCCTGCGCACAGGCATGCGCTACCTGCGTACCTACCTGAAGTCGCTGGAGACCGTTGGGATCAACCACGTCGCCCTGAACCTGCGCTTCAACCGCGCCGACACTGAGGAAACACTCGAGCGGTTGGCCGACGAACTGCTGCCCGACTTCACCACCTAGCCGCGCCACACGCATGCACAAGACCATCCTCATCACGGGCGCTACCGACGGCATTGGCCGCGCCACGGCACACAAGCTGAGCGCGCCAGGTCACACCGTACTGCTCCACGGCCGCAACCCGCAGAAGCTGGATCAGGTGGCAGCATCTCTTTCCAGTTCGGCTGGCCGCGTGGCCTCCTACGTAGCCGACCTGTCACGCTTTCCCGATGTGCTCGATCTTGCCGAGACCATCAGCGCTGAGCATGACCAGCTCGATGTGCTGATCAACAACGCTGGCGTCTACGGCGCGCCGTCCAACACGACCGAGAGCGGGCTAGATCTGCGCTTCATGGTCAACACGATTGCGCCGTACGTACTCACGCATCGTCTGCTTCCACGGATGGTTGCCGATGGGCGCATCATCAACGTCTCCTCGGCAGCGCAGGCCCCGGTCAACCTGGCTGCGCTTGCGGGACAGGTGCGGCTCTCGGATGGCGCGGCCTATGCCCAAAGCAAGCTCGCCATCACCATGTGGTCGCGAGTGCTAGCGCTCCAAGAAGGTGCGCCCATCGTCATCGCCGTAAACCCGGGCTCGCTGCTGGGCAGCAAGATGGTGAAGCAGGCGTTTGGCATTGACGGTCACGACATTGGCATCGGCGCCGACATCTTGACGCGGGCAGCGCTCTCGGATGCGTTTGAAGGAGCCTCTGGGCGCTACTACGACAACGACGCCGGGCGTTTCGCCCCGCCCCATCCCGACGCACTCGACCCGGAGAAGTCGCAGCAGGTTGTGGATCGTATCGAGGCGATACTGGCGAACCATCTCTGAGCGCTGGGCTCAGGGCGCGAGCGGTGGCAGCCCCGCTCCCACGGCGTCCACCACGAGGATCCAGTCTTGCCCCTTACCCTGCGTGGGCGGTTCAAACCGATGGCGCGGCCCGTCGAGCGCTGCGGCGATGGGCAGAACTGCACCCGTGCGCGGGTCGAACCACGCGGCCGTCACCGCTTCGCCCTGCAGGTGGTCGAGGCGGAGATCCGCAGACTGCCCCTCGGCCAGGTACGCCACCATGAACGCGCCATCCAGCGCCGTCGCCACGCGCGTGTGCTTGGTGCCTTCGGGGTTCTGGCCAAAGAGCGCGGATTGATCAGGGGCCAGCCGGAAGAACGGACGCTGTGTGAACAGCTGCCGCACATGGCGGAGGTGCTGCGCCCCGGGGCGGTCGAGCGCGCCTTCCCAGGTGGTCAGCCCTGGGATCTGGAGGTTCTCGGGACCCTTGAGCATCTGCCAGATGGCGTTGTTGCCATAGGTGTAGCCCGCCGCACCCGAGAGGAAATTCCAGTACGCCGCCACGCGCACCTCGTAGTCAGTGATGTAGCCGTGGGCGAAGTGGTCGCGGTCTTGGATGAGGCCTTGCTCGTCGAGTACGCCCTCGGGGACGCGCTGCGGACCGGGCTGGCTGAAGTCCATGTACTCCCAGAAGCGCACGGCGATGTCCTCGTAGGCGGGCTCGCCCTCGATGAACGGCTTGCGCGGGCGGAAGTCGGCGCTGCGGCTGGCATGCTCGTAGACCTTCACGAAGCGACTGTGGCCGCTCTGGTACATGTTGAAGTCGAGCCAGCTGGTCTTGTGCAGGTAGTAGCCGGAGTTCGAGCCGCCACGTGGGTGGAACGTCATCAGGTGGCGCCCGCCGTCGCCGTCGGCCAGCCCCTCGGCCATCGCGTTCCAGATGGCGAGGCTCTCGTCGCTGTCGATGTTGCGGTCGCCGCCCAAGATCCACACGACGGGCGCCTCGCGGTAGCGCGCGCCCAGGAATTGGCCGTAGACGCGGGCGTTCTCCGGCGTGAACACCAGCGGCCCCGCGCCGGGATGGATCGACGGCACCTTGTCGCCCCAGGTGGGCAGCAGCCCCATGACTAGGCCGCGTGCTGCCGCCGCCTCCACGATGAAGTCAACGTGCTCGAAGTAGCCTTCTGCAGGGCGGGTGGGGTCGAGGTCGTCAAACGGCACGTGTCCGTACGCATTCGGGCGCCGCAGCCCGTCGTTCTCGGCCAGGACGACCGCCTGGATCACCGAGAAGCCCTTCGCCACGCGGTCGTCGAGGTAGCGGAGGGCCTCCTCGCGGGTCAGGACGTGAAACAGCTCCCACGCCGTATCGCCAATCCACAGAAACGGCGTGCCGTCGGCCTCGGTGAGGTAGCGCCCGTCGGTGCTCACGGCAAGCGATTGACCGTGGGTAGAGACGCACGTCCACCCGGCGAACACACCACACAGGACGCTCAAGATCAGGGGTTTCATGACGGCTGCCTCCGGGCATAGCTCGCGTAGGCCATCAGGATACTCCACCCGTTACCAACCCGCAACGTTGCACCGCTGACGGATTGGGATAGGGGATGCCGACGTTCTTGGGTGTAACAAAGTCAGCTAGAAATGCACATTGAAGGCGTGCCACGGGTATGTCTGCTGAGGTGCTCCAGTACTCTAGCTGTGTCGTTCCTGGTGACACGTTGGTGCTGCCGATGGACAGTTTCCCCTGAGTGCGTTGCCCCCGTCTACTCAGCCTGACTGTTCGACCGACGAGTTACACTACTCACGCCTGAATTCCGACAATTGGATCGGAGTTGCGTAACCCCAGGCGTGATTCTTGTTCTCAGAATCTTTATACGACGGGAGGCGTGCTAAGGGCAGTTCCTTGGCCCTCCGCAACCGACCCACACGGGGCTGGTAGCACCTTCCCCACCGCTTTTTCACCGATCAGACCCTAACGATGATGCGCCCTGTGAACCGTCTCTTCACCCTGGTGGCTGTGCTGGCGATGTTTGTGGTATGGGCCACCCCCGCGGCGGCACAATACTTCGGACGCAACAAGGTCCAGTACGACAACTTCGAATTCAAGACCTTCGAGACCGAGCACTTTATCTTTCACTTCTATCCCGAGTCTGAGGAGGCGGTGAAAGACGCGGCGCGCAAGGCCGAGCGCTGGTACCGCCGCCACTCGCGTACGTTTGCGCACGAGTTCAGAGAGAAGAAACCCATCATCTTCTACGCGAACGATGCTGACTTCCACCAGACCAACGCCATCCGCGGCACCCTCGGCGAAGGCGTGGGCGGGGTCACCGAGTCGCTGAAGGAACGCGTCATCATGCCGCTCGCGGGCGTCTATGCCGACACCGACCACGTGCTGGGCCACGAACTCGTCCACTCGTTTCAGTTTGACATCGCCCTCAACCGCACCGACAGCACCCGCTTTGCGTTGGGCCTGATGCCGCTGTGGTTCATCGAAGGAACGGCGGAGTACTTCTCCATCGGCCGGAAGGATGCGCACACCGCCATGTGGATGCGTGACGCACTGCTCCGCGATGACCTGCCTACGACGAGGGACATGACGGTGGACATGCGCAGCTATTTCCCGTATCGCTACGGCCAGTCCTACATGGCCTACGTGGGCGGGAAGTACGGCGATGCCGCAATAGCCAACCTGTACAAGCTGGCTGGACGTACTGGGCTGGACTCGGCCTTGGTCTACACCCTCGGCATCGAAGCGGATTCCTTGTCCAAAGAGTGGGCGCAGTCCATTCGGGAGACCTACCTGCCCCTCATGGAGGGTCGGACGCCTGTGTCTGATGCAGGCAAGCTCATGCTCTCTGAGGACGGCGACGGCGGGCGGATGAACCTCTCCCCAGCCCTCAGCCCCGATGGCAAGTACGTCGCCTTCATCTCCGAGCGCGACCTCGTCATGATCAACCTCTTCATCGCCGATGCCGAAACAGGCGAGATCATCAAAAAGATGAAGGGGACCAACTCGGATACCAAGTTCGACGGTATCCGCTTCATCAACTCGGCAGGCTCCTGGTCGCCCGACGGCAAGCAGTTTGCGTTCGTCACCTTCTCGGGCGGCGACAACGAGATCGCCATCTTCGACGTGGACAGCCGCGACATCGTACGGCGCTTTGCCGTCAATGGCGTGGGCGCGATGACGAACCCCGCGTGGTCGCCCGATGGGCAGACCATTGCGTTCTCGGGCATCCGCGGCGGCATCAGCAACCTCTACACGTGGGACATGAACACGTCGAAGGTGCAGCAGCTGACCAACGACCGCTACGCTGACATCCAGCCCACGTGGTCGCCCGATGGCAAGCGCATCGCCTTCACGACGGACCGTGGCGAGAACGGCACCAGCTTCGAGCTCCTCAGCTACAGCCCGACGCGCATCGGCATTATCGACGTGGAGACCAACGACATCACCGCGGTGATGCCCTTCGGCCAGGCGATGCATCACAACCCGCAGTACTCGCCAGACGGCCGGAGCCTCTACTTCATCTCCGACCAGGACGGCTTCAAGGACATCTACCGCTACGACACCGTCAGCGAAGCGACGTACCGCATCACCAACCTGCAGACGGGCGTGAGCGGCATCAGCAGCCACTCCCCCGCGATGTCGGTGGCGGCGCAGAACGGCCGCATGGCGTTCAACGTCTTCGCAAGCAACACCTACCCGGTGTACACGCTGGAGCCTGAGCAGCTAGAGGGCACGCCCGTCGCGACGGCCATGCCTGACGATGTCATTGCCGACATCTTGCCGCCAACGCGCAGCGTGGACGACGGCCTCGTGGGCAACTACATGAGCGATCCCCTCTCGGGCCTCCCTGCCGACATGGACCCGGAGATCCAGGACTACAGCGCTCGCCTCAAGCTCGACTACGTGGCCCCGCCCAGCGTGGGCGTCTCTACGGGCGGCGCGTTTGGCTCGCGGGCCTACGGTGGCGTGGCCTTCTTCTTCAGCGACATGCTAGGCAACCACAACCTCACGGTGGTGGGCCAAGCCAACGGCACGTTCAAGGACATCGGCGCGCAGGTTAGCTACATGAACCTGAAGAACAGGCTCAACTTTGGCGGCTATGTGGGCCACGTACCGCTGCTCTACGGCTTCTCGGGTGTCAGCGTGACGCAGAACGGCGGCCTAGCCTATCAGCAGATCCGGCAGCGCATCTACATCGACCAGGTCAGCGGCACGGCTTCGTACCCGTTTACGACCACGCGACGCCTGGAGATGAGCTCGGGCCTGGTGCGTTATGGCTTTGACTACGAGGCCGAGACGCTTATCCAGACGGGCCTGGGCTTTGAGCGGCGGCGCGAGAGCCTGCCTGCGCCAGACCCGGTCTTCTTCTTCCAGTCCTCGGCCGCACTCGTGGGGGACTACTCGTCCTTCGGGTTCACCTCGCCGATTCGCGGGGGCCGGTACCGCCTGCAGGTGGCGCCGTTCGTGGGCACCGAGAACTTCACGCGCGTCACCGCAGACTACCGCCGCTACCTCTTCGCCAACCCCGTGACGGTGGCGTTGCGCGGCCTCCACGTGGGCAATTACGGCGCCGACATCAACAACCCGGACAACCAGAATTCGCTGTTCACCCGCGAGTTCATCGGGTACGCCAACACGCTTGGCTTCGTCCGCGGCTACAACCTGAACTCGTTTGGGCAGAACGAATGTACGCCTGCTGCGGGCACGCCCCGCTACTCGGGCTGTGCCGAGTTCGAGCGCCTCTTCGGCACGCACTACGCGATGGCCAGCGCCGAGGTGCGCCTGCCGTTCCTGGGCACCGAAGACCTTGGCCTCGTCAAGTTTCCGTACCTGCCCACCGAGCTGTCGCTCTTCACCGATGCAGGCCTCGCTTGGGACGAAGGCATGAACCCGTTTGACCTGCTCGCTTTTGAGCGTGGCACGAGCGCCGAGCGCATCCCCGTCGTCAGCAGCGGCATCTCAGCGCGCATGAACATTCTCGGCTACATCATCCTGGAAGTGTACTACGCGTATCCGTACCAGCGCCCCGAGCGCGGTGCCCACTTCGGCTTCCAGCTGGTGCCGGGCTGGTAGAGGCGAGACGCTCGCCTCCGCTTGCTGTGGGTCTTCGGCCCACCACAGGCTGTGCTTATCCACAACGCCCTCGCTGCTTCACCGCGGCGAGGGCGTCGTGCTAACGTGGTGTTCCGCCTACAGGCCCGCCCTCGCGCTAGCTCCATCTGGGCTACCGGTGTTGTACCTCGCCTCCGCTACCAGCTTTGGGGCACCAAGCTGTTCGCTGTGATGCAGGCAGCGCGGTGGCCACCTGCGCCGGGTAGCCGTCACTGAATGGGCGGTGGGTTCTGGCGCGTCTCGGTGGCCGAGAGGGTGATCATGTTGAACGCGCGCCACTCGGGCGTGACGTACTTGAAGCGGCCGATGGCGATGTCGCCGTTGGTGGTCCACTGGTCCCAGACAGCGGTGAGGCTCTCCCAGTAGTCGCCGCTCACGCCCAGGAGGTAGCGCGCCGCGTCGCGGTCGTCGGGGCCATCGGGGTCGGTGAGGACGAGCCGGGCTTGGGCGGTGATGAACACGCCTGCGATGTCGCCGGGGTCGATGCTGGCACGGCCCGTGCGCGACCAGAAGTGGTAGTTGAACCCGTCGCCTGCGGTGACGGAGAGGCCGCCGCCATCTTGCTCGGGGCGGGCGTCGGCTGGCTTGTTGATGTCGTCTACGAAGTCCTCGCGGTAGGCGGCGCCCTCCACGATGGCATCGCTGTGCGTCCGGTGCCACTGGCCGTCGGAGGTGCGCAGCACATACGCCTCCAGGTTGCGGATCTGCACGCGGCTGTTCGTGGCCGGGTTGCCCTGCACGTCTTCGTAGAGCTGGCCCCACGGGATCATGGCCGTGAAGTCGCCGGGGTCGTTGCCCATGCCCATGCGGGGCGCCTTGCCCCAGTCGAAGTGGGTGGCGCCGTGCGGCAGGCCCTCGTGCGGGCTCACGCGGTCGCTCACGATCTCCTCGACCGAGTTAATCGTGGAGGGAACGTCGAGCGTCTCCTCGGCCGAGTCGCAGCCGAGGATGGGCAGCAGAAGCACAAGGAGCACGGTCGTCAGGCGAGCCATCGGAAAAACACGGTTGGCGGGGAGAACCAGCAGGCCGCAGAGAACACAAGCAGGCCATGCCACTATGAGAGAGGGTCCTACGGCCCACCGCCGCTGCTTGTGCCCATCGTCTGCCGCTTTGCGTTACCCATCGTGCACCATCATGCTTGTTCTTGCCCTGACCCTCCTCATGGCCTCGCCCGCCGACACGCTGCTCACGCCAGCCGTCTTCGCAGCAGGCTCCATCAGCACCGAGGCGTACGAAACCTCGTCGTCGTTCGCTGCCGATGGGCAGACGATGGTCTTCGCACGCTACGGCGACGACTGGGCGCAGAAGACGCCGTACATCGCCGACTGGGACGGCGAGACGTGGGAGGTGGCCGAGATTCCCGTCGGCCCGGTCTACAACCTCGCCGTCGCGCCCGATGGCCGTAGCATCGTCTACGCCGCGCGGCTGGCGGACGGGCAACAAAACCTCTTTCGCATGGCACGCGACGGTGCAGGCTGGGCCGCGCCCGAGAACCTGACTGGACAGTACGGCATCGCAGGGACGTATCCGTGCCTCACATCCAACGGCGATCTGCTGCTCTACACATCGGAAGGGGCGGCGGGCGCAGGGCTCTACCGCGCTCGTGCAGAGGGCGACGGCTTCGATCCGCCCGCGCCGCTGTTCATCCCGCCCCAAGGCACCGCGTTCGACGCGTTCTCTGCCGACGGTGACCACATCGTGTACACCCACTGCTTCGACGACAACTGCGCGCCGGGCCCGCAGAATGGCGTCTGGGTGGTCCAGGGCGAAGGGGCGGCGCAAGCCACGCACAAGATCGACGGGCTGCCGTACGTATGGGGCGTGCAGGTTGTCCCTGCGCTCGACCTGCTCGTCTTCACCGATGGCGACGACATCCTCAGCCTCCCGCTCGACCACGTGCCCACGCTGCGCTGACCCCAAGCGGCACCTGCAAAAACGCGCGAAGCCGACACGCACCCCCTGTACATGCCGGCCTCGCGACCCCCTACAGTTGGCCCGTGCTACGCGGGCCTCACCGTAATATGGTTACCGTATCGGACGGAGCCGCGCCGGTTTAAGGGCGCTCCAGCCCACGGGCAATGAGTTTGTCTGGCGTGATGAGGTCGAACGTGGCCTCGGTGGTACGAAGCGACGGGGCGCCGCCATCGCTCGTGAGCGCGATCTCGATGCGGCCGTTCTCGCCTGCCACAATGATGGTGATGGTCTCTACCTGCGGCTCACCGTCTTCCTCGTTGAAGTTGCGGTCTTCTACGGCGCGGAAGCGGAAGGTGGTGATGCCTGGGCCGCGCACCACGTCGGCGTAGTCCAGGTTGTCGCCGTCGCCGTTTTGGTCGAGGAACGCGGTGTCGTCGAAGATGACGCTGGTGTTGCCTACGGCTTTCACGCGGGTGCCCTCCACGCGAATGCTGAGGCTTGTACCCGCCACGAGCGGGTTGCCGTTGGGGTCTACGACGGTGACGTCGTACGTCTGGTCGATGCGTGCCACGGCGGGCGAGACGCTGACCACGGGCACGCCGGAGAAGACGAGGGGCGTCCGGCCGACTACGTCGTTCTGGTCCACGTCGGCGCTGCGGGCGGTGACGACGCCGACGCCGTTGCCCGGCAGCGGGTTGCCTGAGAGCAGCGTGACGGAGCCGCGCCCGAGCTCGTCGGTGAGCGTGGAGCCTTCCACCACGCCGTGGCTCGACGTGAAGTACACCGCCGTCGCGGGCCGCACGGGGTTGGCGTATTGGTCGCCCACGATGACAGAAACGCGGTTTTCGATGCCGAAGCGCAGTAAGCCCGGGAAGTTGAAGCGGTCGGGGCCTACCGAGAAGTGGGTCTGGTTGGGCAGTCCGCCGTGGATGGCTACGCCAACGGGTATGGAGCGGATCGTGCGGCCGCCGACGTTGGCCTCAGCGATGAGCTGCACCGCGCCAGCACGTGTCCCGGCCGAGAGGTTCGCCGTGACTTGGCCGTTGTTGTCGGTGGTAGCGCGCTGTGGGAAGATGAACTCGCCACCGCCAGGGCTCACGCCTAGGCTGAACGCGACGTCCACGGCTTGGTCGAGTACGATGGGGCGGCCGAGCGAGTCGGCAACCTGGAAGGTGATCTGCACCACCTCCTGCGACCCGCTCTCCTTCACGCCGATGCTCTCCGCCGATTGGGCGAGCAGCAGGATGTTGGAGGCTTGGCCCGAGACGGGCTGGTCGTCTACGGTCTGTTGGATGCGAAGCGTTGGCACGCTGATGGTGCGGTCAACCACGCCCAGAACCTCAACCGAGGCGCTGCTGAAGCCGTCGCGGCTGACGACGACCGTCAGGGTTTGCGTGCTATCGACCTCCAGCTCGAAGTCGTAGCGGCCTTCGGCATCGGTCTCGATGGGCAGGTTGTTGTAGGGTTGGATCTGGACGAAGGCGCCGGGGACGGGGTTGTTGGTTTCGTCGTTGAGCACCTGGCCCACGAAGCGTACGATGCCGCCGGGGTTTTCTTCTTCGGAACTGAAAGCGTCGCAGCCCGCCAAGCCAACCAACAGGACGGCAGCGAGCGCAAGGGAGTATATGGAGCGGGAGTGGGATGTCATGAGAGTAGATCTGCAGGGGGCAGACGCGTCGGTGTGGGGTGGACGGCAGGCGACTGCGGCAAAGCGTGTGCCTGCACGGTCGCCTTCGCGAAAAAACGCGAGCAAGCACCCAAAAACGCAGCCGAGCTCATCGCCCTAGCGGAGGCGCGGGTCGGGAGCGGGAAAGCCGTGCCGCTGGCGAGGGCGCAATTTTCCCGGTCGGGCACAACCTGGGTCCGGGCCGTGCGTTGAGCCGCCATCGTCATGCTTTCGTCCGTTGCTATGCCTGCTCGGTGGTTCGCCCTTACGGTTTTCCTGGCTACGCTGCCGTCGCTCGGGCAAGCACAGCCCGTCCAGCTCTCCATCGCCGCGGTCGAGGGCTTGCAGTATGCGCCGATGCAGCTGGTGGTGGCCCCGGGTGACGAGGTGGTGCTCACGATGGACAACCCCAGCTCGATGATCCACAACTGGTTGCTCGTAGCGCCGGAGCAGCGCATGAACGTCGTGGAGGCCGCGATGGCGCTGGGTGCCGCCGGGCCTGAGCAAGAGTACATCCCCGAGAGCAATGCCGTGCTGGCGGCCCTCGGCGAGGTCGCGCCGGGCGAGGCAGGCGAGGTGCGCTTCACGGCGCCCACCGAAGCAGGCGTGTACCCATTCGTGTGCACCTACCCTGGCCACGGCTTCGTCATGTACGGTGCCCTTTACGTCACCGATGACCCCACCACCGTGCCCAGCGCCGCCGACGACCCGAACCTGCCTTCGCTCACCCGCGTGGCCGAGGCCGTGGCGCCGCACCCGTTCATCGTTGAATACCCGGCCCTCTACCGCACCTTCGTCCCCGACGCCAGCCCCGCGGCCATCGTCGTCTCGCTCGACGGCGACCTGTCGTTCTGCTGGGATGCCAGCTACAGCCACCTGCAGTATGCGTGGGCAGGCGGCTTCGTGGACAACACGGCCCACTGGAGCGGCAACGGCAAGTACCTCACCGAGCTCATCGGCACCCGCTTCTACCAGCAGCGAGCGGGCTTTCCGTTTCGGCTGGACACTGACGAAGACGCGCCGGAGGTCGAATTCCTCGGCTACCGACTCACCGACCGCCTGCCAACGTTCCGCTATGCCATCGGCGAGGTGATGATTGAGGAGACCATCACCGCGGGCGAGGCGCCGCGCAGCCTGGTGCGCACCTTCGAAGTGGGGGGGCACAACGGCCCCGTCGCGTTTGTCACCGAAGCGAGCGAGGGCGTACGCTACGACGCCTCGGCAGGCTCTTGGGACGAAGGCGTGCTCCGCCTCTCCTCGGACCAAGCCCAGCAGTTTTCGATCACGATGACAGCCGAGGAGGACTGATGCGGCGCCTGTTTCCTGTATTCGCGATGCTAGCCTTGGGCCTTACCGCCTGTGCGCCACCTGCCGATCCACTGGGCCCGGCCTACGTCGTCGAAACCATCCCGATGCCCGACGGCCTCGTGGCCGAGACGGGCGGTATCGACTTCCTGCCCGATGGGCGGCTGGTGGCGTCGTTCCATCGCGGCGAGATCCTGATCTACGACCCCGAGACGCAGGCGTGGAGCACCTTCGCCGACGGCCTGCACGATGGCCTCGGCATCCTGCCCGAGCCCGACGGCAGCGTGCTCGTGATGCAGCGCCCCGAGCTCACGCGCCTCTCCGACACCGACGCCGACGGCCGCGCGGACCTCTTCGAGACCGTCACCGACGACTTCGGCATGTCGGGCAATTACCACGAGTTCGCCTTCGGCCCCGTCCGCGATGCGGATGGCGTGCTCTACTTCTCGCTCGGCACCGCGTCGCAGCTCGCAGGCGTGCGCGACCTCAAGCGTGGCGTGTTCAACCCGCTCGGGCGGCCCGGGCGCATGTACTCCAGCGTCCCGTACCGCGGCTACGTCATGCGCCTCTACCCCGATGGCACGCTGGAGCCGTTCGCCAACGGCTTCCGCACGCCCAACGGCCTCGGCTTCGACCTCGAAGGGCGGCTGTTCGTCACCGACAACCAGGGCGACTGGCTGGGCACGAGCCCGCTCTACCACGTGGAGGAGGGCAACTTCTACGGCCACGTCACCAGCCTCGTCTGGGAGCCCGGCTTCGACGTCGATCCGCTGACGCTGCCCGTCGACTCGCTCAACGCCATGCGCACGCTGCCCGCCGTGCAGTTTCCGCACGGCATCCTGGCCAACTCGCCCACGCAGCCCATCGCCGTAGCCGACGACCGCTTCGGGCCGTTCAAGGGCCAGCTCATCATCGGCGAGATGAACTACCCGCGCCTGCTCCGGGTGATGCTGGAAGAAGTCGATGGCGCGCTGCAAGGCGCCGCGACCACGCTCATCGACACGACCGCGCTGCGCAAGGGCAACAACCGCCTCGCTTTCGCCCCGGACGGGAGCTTGTGGGTAGGCCAGAACGACCACGGCTGGGTGGGCGACCGCGGCATCCAACGCGTTGCCTGGACGGGCGCCACGCCGATGGACATCCACACGATGCGTCTGACGGAGACCGGCTTCGACCTCGATCTCACGCTCCCACTTGATGTAGCCACCCTCGCTGCCGACAGCGCGCTCACTGTCACGCGCTACCGCTACGCCTACCACCGCGCCTACGGCTCGCCACAGCTCGACGTCACCGATGTGGCCGTCACCGACTGGGCGCTCAGCGACGATGCACGCACCCTCGCCCTCGACCTGGACGAACTGGTCCCCGGCTTTGTCTACCAGCTCGACTTCGCTGGCGTCCGCGCCAAAAACGGGCGTCCGCTCGACAACCCACACCTGTACTACACGCTGAACCGGCTGCGGTGACCGCGCCGCACATCAACCCCGTGCCCATGCCCGACCTCGCCGATGCCTTCCTCGACCGCTCGCGGCACTACCTGATGCGCGAGTACCTGCCCAAGCTCGAGCGCTGCCTCGACCAGCTGAGCGAAGACGAGATTTGGTGGCGCCCCAATGCGGCGTCCAACAGCGTGGGCAACCTCATCCTCCACCTCACGGGCAACATCCGGCAGTGGGTCATCGCCGGGGTAGGCGGCGCGCCCGATGGGCGGCAGCGCCAAGCCGAGTTCGACGAGGTCGGGCCAATCCCGACCGTGGCGCTTCGGCTCATGCTCCAGCAAACCCTCGCCGAAGTCGATGCCACGCTGGCCGCCGTCGCGCACGCCGAACTACTGGAGCCACGCAGCATCCAGGGCTACGAGGTCACCGCGTTCGAGGCCATCTACCACGCTGTCGAGCACTTCTCCACGCACGTGGGGCAGATCATCTACATCACCAAGCTCTGGCGCGCCGCTGGCATGGGCTTCTATCAGACCACCCCCGACGGCCTCGCCTATCCAAACTGGTGATCGTGCTGCACGATGCGGCCTAGGCCTGCTCGTCTAGCGTGGGGTAGTCGAGGTAGCCTTCGGGGCCGGGGGTGTAGAAGGTGTTGCTATCGGCTTCGTTGAGGGCGGCGCCTGTGCGGAATCGCTCTACCAGGTCGGGGTTGGCGAGGAAGGGCCTGCCGAAAGCCACGAGGTGCCCCAAGCCATCGGCCAGGTCCTGCTCGGCCCGCTCGGCATCGTAGCCACCGCTGATGATGATCGGCCCACCGAAGGCATCGCGGATGCTCGTTTTGATCGCGGTTGGTACCTCGGGTGCGCCCATCGCCGAGTGGTCAACGAGGTGGATGTACGCCAAGCCGATCTGGCCAAGCTGCTCGGCGAGGTGACGGAACGTGGCATCCAGGCTGCCGAAGATGCCCATGCCGTTGAACACGCCGTACGGTGAGAGCCGGATGCCCACGCGCTGGGCACCGATGGCGTCGGCGGTGGCCTGAGCGACTTCGAGCGCGAAGCGGCTGCGGTTGGCCACAGAGCCGCCGTATTCGTCCCCGCGAGCGTTGCTGGCGACGTTGATAAACTGGTCGATGAGGTAGCCGTTGGCGCCGTGCAGCTCCACGCCGTCGAAGCCCGCCGCGATGGCGTTCTGGGCCGCAGCGACGAACTCCTGGATGGCCGCGTCGATGTCGGCCTGCGTCATCGCCCTGGGCGTCGGGTAGTCCTGCATGCCGCCCTTGTCGGTCCACATCTGCTCGCCCTCAAGCCGCGCTGCCGAAGGCGCTACGACCTCGGCGCCGCTGGGCATGTTGTCTGGGTGCGAGACGCGTCCCGTGTGCATGACTTGCGCGAAGATGGCGCCGCCCTTGGCGTGCACCGCCGCCGTCACCTGCTTCCAGCCCTCTACCTGGGCCTCCGAGAAGAGCGCCGGGATGCGCGCATAGCCCAGCCCGTTCGGCGACGGCGCCGTGCCCTCGGTGATGAGCAGCCCGGCGTCGGCACGTTGGCCGTAATACTCCGCCATCAGCGCGTTTGGGACGTTGCCGATGGCCCGCGAGCGCGTCATCGGCGCCATGATGACACGGTTTTTGAGCGTGAGGTCGCCGAGGGTAAGGGGGCTGAACAGGGTTGGATAGTCAGGCATGAACGTGTGCAGAGGAGTTGAGGTCAGGAGCGCGTACTCGGCACTGAGGCGGTGCTGGGCGTAGGTCTTACGCGGCCCGTCTCTGCTTTGTGCAGTGCGTTACGGCTTCCTAACAGGCATGGCGCTCAGCGCTTCAGCCGCTGCCACAGGGCGCGCCACGGATCATCCGCCCGAGCCTGTGCCGTGAGCGGGACGCGCGCGCCGAACCGCCAAAACGAAGTCTCCGCCAGAGGGGTGTCATCATCCAGGATGCGCGAATAATCAAGCGTGAGGTAATACAGGTCGAGTCCCCATCCCACCGAGTTGTATTGCCGGGCTCCGTTGCGCTCGTGCTCCCAGAACCGTCCGGCCCGCAGATGCAAGGCTTCCAGCAGCGTGATGCTCATTCCACTGTGACGCCTCAGTTGCTCCCACACGGATAAGCTGAAGACGTCGGCATCCGTGTTACCTGTGCGCACGGTGAGGGGCTGCCATGTGGTGAACAGGGCTTTGACCGGGCCATCGGCCGTCACCATACCGTTCTCGTCGGCCGTGGTGCGGATGGTCAGCTTGGAGAGCGCCAGGTCCACGTGCACGCCAACGAGTATGCGGCCGAGCCACGTAGCAGGGTAGGAGTAGCCTGCCGAGATGCCGCCACGCATCAGTGTAGGTAGTGGTTCGGGGTTGAAGGCATCTGGACGCTCCACCTGAGCTCCAAAGTTTGTCAGTGACCACCCCACCGAAACGGGCCACGTGCCCACAGCAGTGTCGAACGCACGCGTGTAGAGTGCGCCGAGGTCAAAGGACGTCGCTCGGACCGTTTGGGCGTCCGCGGCGCCTACCGTAGCAACACCAGAGCTGTGGTCTTCCATACGGCTGATGCCTGCTCCCACGGATAGGGCTGCCGTGACGGCATAGGCCAAGGTCAGGCTATGGGCTTGTTCGTATTGGTTGGCAAGCAAACGACTTTCTGTTGGCGCATTGATGTCTATGCGGTTGTAACGATACGCAACGGCCCACCGCCCCAACGCAACATCAACCACCGAACTAGCCACCCAATCGTCTGCGCTGAATCTGGGCAGCCACGCCGTGCGAAACAAGGCCCCAGCGCCATTTCCCACGCCGCCTGCCGTGAAAATGCTACTGATTTGTGCTGTGCCGGAATGCCCAATGCTGGCTGGGTTGACAGATGCTGCGCCGGGGTAACCGCGCCGAGCTACCGTAGCTTCCCCAAGCGCTCTGGAAAAAGGATCCATGTTGATGGTTAGTCCCTCCAGGGCAGCCACGCCAACCTGGGCGTATACCGATGGTGTGGCAGCCACGAGCAACAATACCAGTAGCATGGACAGAATACGAGGGGCAGAGAAGGGCATAGGTCGCCAGGAGCAAAAGTGGAGAGGGACAGGCGTACTGGCAGCGGATTTCGAATACGATTATCATTGCCATGTGGACCACAATACACAGCCAGTTGATAAAGCAACCAAGTATGCAAAAATTTGCGCCCTGCTGAAAAGTGTCGTGCAAGCGGCCCAGTTCCCCGGAGCACGCAGTAATGCCGAGGCGTTACGGTCCTCACCTTCTCGCTATCCAAGGCACATGAAAACACCTGCTTCATCGTATCCCCGCCGCATCGTTTGTTTGACCGAGGAGACCACCGAGTGGCTCTACCTCCTCGGAGAGGCGCACCGCATCGTGGGCATCAGCGCGTACACGTGCCGTCCACCCGAGGCCAAGGTGGAGAAGCCCGTGGTGTCGGCGTATGTGGGGGGGAGCGTGAAGAAGATCAAAGCGCTAGAGCCCGACCTCGTGATCGGGTTTTCGGACGTGCAGGCCACGTTTGCGCAGACGCTCATCCGCGAGAACCTG
>JBCCMF010000027.1:0-24311 GCA_039026435.1 Bacteroidota bacterium | reverse complement strand
CTTATCCGCAACGTGACGCGCGGCCTCAATCCGCAAGGCGTGACCGTGACCAGCTTCAAGGCGCCCACGAAGGAAGAGCTGGCGCACGATTTCTTGTGGCGCATCCACGCCCACACGCCAGCCAAGGGCGAGATTGCCATCTTCAACCGATCGCACTACGAGGATGTGATGATCGTGAAGGTGCACGGCTGGGCACCGCCCGACGTGCTCGAACGTCGCTACGACCGCATCAACGGCTTCGAGGAGCTTCTGGCCGACAGCGGTACGAAGGTCGTGAAGGTCTACTTGAACATCAGCAAGGACTACCAGCAAGAACGGCTGCAACGCCGTCTGCGTCGCCCCGACAAGCACTGGAAATTCAACCCCGCCGACCTGGACGAGCGCAAGCTGTGGGACGATTACATGGTGGTCATCGAAGAGGCGATGAACCGCTGCTCCACCGAGGCTGCCCCGTGGTACGTGGTACCCGCCCAGACGCGGTGGTACCGCGACCTGCTCGTCAGCCAGCTCATGCTCGACACGCTTCGCGGCATGGACCCGCAGTTCCCCGAGCCGAACTTCGACATCAGCCAGTACCCGCCCGCGTCCATCGTGTAGGGCCTTCGGTAGCGATGAGGTAGCGCTTCCGCACGCTGCCGCCTATCTTCGACGCATCGTTGAACGCTACCCCTATCGCCTACACTATGAGCACCGATCTTTACACCCCCGACGCCTCGTTCAGCCAGCACGCCCACGTCGGGTCAATGGCCGACTACGAAGCGATGTACCAACGCTCGATCGAAGACCCCGACGGCTTCTGGGGCGAGCAGGCCGAGCGATTGGCGTGGTTCAAGCCGTTTGAGCAGGTCAAGGAGGTCTCGTTTGCCAGCGGCAACGTCGCCATCCAGTGGTACCTGGGCGGCCAGCTCAACGCGAGCTACAACTGCATCGATCGCCACCTGGAGACCCGAGGCGACCAGACCGCGCTCATCTTCGAGCCCGACGACCCGGCAGAGCCTGCTCGGCACATCACCTACCGCGACCTGCACCGCGAGGTGTGCCGCTTTGCCAACGTGCTCAAGGCGCACGACGTCCAGAAGGGCGACCGCGTCACGATCTACCTGCCGATGATCCCGGAGGCGGCGTACGCCATGCTCGCCTGCGCGCGCATCGGCGCCATCCACTCGGTCGTCTTCGCAGGCTTCTCACCCGACAGCCTCGCCGACCGCATCCTCGACTGCGACTCCACCATCGTCCTCACGGCGGACGAAGGTGTGCGCGGCGGACGGTTCGTGCCGCTCAAGGCCAACGTGGACAAAGCGCTGGAGCGCACGCCCGATGTGCAGCACGTCATCGTCGTCCAGCGGACGGGCAACGACGTGGGCTGGGTGGACGGCCGCGACGTGTGGTACCACGAAGCCGCCGCGCAGGTCGGCGATACGTGCGAGCCGGAAGTGATGGACGCCGAGGACCCGCTGTTCATCCTCTACACCTCGGGCTCCACGGGCAAGCCCAAAGGCGTGCTCCACACCACGGCGGGCTACCTCGTCTACACGGCGCTCACGCACGAGTACGTCTTCGACTACCGCGACGGCGACGTCTTCTGGTGCACCGCCGACGTGGGCTGGATCACGGGGCATTCGTACATGGTCTACGGGCCGCTCATCAACGGTGCCACGCAGGTCTTCTTCGAGGGCGTCCCTACCTACCCCGATGCCTCGCGCTTCTGGAACGTGGTGGACAAGCACAACGTCAGCATCTTCTACACCGCGCCCACCGCCATCCGTGCGCTGATGAGCAAAGGCGATGACTTCGTGACGCGCACCGACCGCTCGTCGCTGCGCGTACTCGGCTCCGTGGGCGAGCCCATCAACCCCGAGGCGTGGCGGTGGTACTACGACGTGGTGGGCGAAGGCCGGGCGCCCATCGTTGATACGTGGTGGCAGACCGAGACGGGCGGCATCCTCATCACGCCGCTGCCGGGTGCCACGCCGCTAAAGCCGGGCTCGGCGTGCAAGCCGTTCTTCGGGATCGAACCGCAGCTCCTGGACCAGTACGGCACGCTGCTGGAAGGCGAGGCCGAAGGTATGCTCGCCATCGCGGGATCGTGGCCCAGCCAAGCGCGCACGGTCTACCGCAACCACGAGCGCTTCATCTTCACCTACTTCTCCACCTTCGAAGGCAAGTACTTCACGGGCGATGGCTGCCGCCGAGACGCCGACGGCTACTACTGGATCACCGGCCGCGTAGACGACGTCATCAACGTCTCGGGCCACCGGATGGGCACCGCCGAGGTCGAGAGCGCGCTTGTAGCCCACGACGACGTGGCCGAGGCCGCCGTCGTCGGCTTCCCGCACGCGATCAAAGGCCAAGGCATCTACTGCTACGTCACGCTCAACGTGGGGGTAGACGCCACCGACGCGCTCAAGGCCGAGTTGGTGCAACACGTACGGCAACAGATCGGCCCCATCGCCAAGCCCGACGCCATCCAGTTCGCCCCATCGCTGCCCAAGACGCGTTCCGGCAAGATCATGCGCCGCATCCTCCGCAAAATCGCCGCCGATGACTTCGACAACCTCGGCGATACCTCCACGCTCGCCGACGCGTCGGTGGTGGATGGGCTGATCGAGGGTCGCAAAGCCGTTTGACGGCCAGCAGCCCAACGGAGCCCCGACACAAGCCCACGTTGCAAAGGCTGAAATATTCAACCCTGTTTCGGATGGCGTGGTCTATCTGCCAGAGGATCTGGTACAGCAAAGCTGCCTATGGCAATCCCAGACAGAATAGAAGACGCCTTGTTGCTTTGGCAGCATAGTCGATATGAGGGTGCTTTCCTGAATGCACTGATTGCAGTAGCTGCAGCGTCACGTAAGCGATATCCTGACCGCCGCAAGATGCGTGATGGTCCAGCATTCATTCAGTTCCTGGTGGATGAGTCCTCAATCCGTTTGAGCATCGAATTCAGAGGTGGTCTTCACTCGATTGAATATGTGCTCTACAAGTGGCTCCGGTGTACGCTCGTACACGAAGGCGAAATACCTTTTGACATTGAGTTCACCGACGCCAACGACTTATGGGTGAGAGCTGGTGGCACACCAAACTTCACTCTTCAGCTCTCTCGAGGGTGGTTCTGGCACCTGATTGACTCGGTGCGAACCGCTCCAGAATATTCCTAGACTCTCGTATCCATAGTGCCGACGGTGCTTGTCGTAATCACCAGCGACACAGCTTCGTTGTAAGATGACACGAGTTGTAGATCACCCTCTCGCTGAGCCTCACGCCAACTCCGTCACCACGTCGATCTCTGCTTCGAGCGTGCGATGCACCGGGCAGCGGTTGGCGATCTCTTTGAGGCGCTGGCGCTGCTTGTCGTCGAGCGGTCCGGTGAGGGTGAGGACGCGGGTGATCTGGAAGACCTTCGCTTCGGGATCTTCGGTGAGGCAGTGGGCGCAGTCGGCGGCGTGGATGGTGGCGGATCGGAGATGGACGGATACGCCCTCCAGCGGCCAGCCCTTGTGGTCGGCGTACATGCGCAGCGTCATGGCGGTGCAGGTGCCGAGGGCAGCGGCGAGCAGGTCGTAGGGCGTCGGCCCCTCGTCGGTGCCGCCGGGAATGCTGGGCGGCTCGTCGGCGATGAAGCGGTGGCGTCCGGCGCGGACTTCGGTCTTGAAGCCAGACTTTCCGATGATGACGGTCACGCCTTCGACGGGCTCAGCGGTCGCTTCCAACGTCTTGTCCACGGGTGGCGTTTGGTCGATGGGCAGGTACTTGCGCCCCCACGCGGCCAGCACCTGGCCTACGTACATGGCATCGGCGGGGCGCGAGAGCAGGTGGTCTGCGCCGTCGAGGGAGACGAAGCTCTTGGGATGCCGTGCCGCGTCGTAGATCAGCCGCGCGTTCTCGACCTCGACGGTGGCATCCCCAGGGGCGTGGAAGATGAGCAGCGCGCGCCGCAGCGTCTTGATGCGCCGCTCCACCTGGTGGGTTTCCAGATCATCCAAGAACTCGCGCTTGATGGTAAACGGCCGCCCGCCGATGCGCACTTGCGCCACCCCGTCGCGTTCGATGGCCGCGCGATCCGACTCAAACAGGTGCGACACGTGCTGCGGATCGAACGGCGCGCCAATGGTGGCGACGGCCTTCACTGAGGGCAGTTGGTGGGCGGCCTGCAACACGGCGGCCCCGCCCAGCGAGTGGCCAATCAGCAGCATTGGGGCTTCGTACCCGGCCTCCAGGAATGCGGCGGCGTCGACTAAGTCGTCGATGTTGGACGAGAAGTTGGTGTCGGCGAAGTCGCCTTCGCTCTCGCCCAGGCCCGTGAAGTCGAACCGCAGCACCGCGATCCCGGCCTCGTTGAGCGCTTTGTCGATGATGCCGACGGCCCGCAGGTTTTTGGAGCATGTGAAGCAGTGGGCGAAGAGTGCGCAGGCGGAGGGCGGCCCGCCATCGGGGAGATCGAGGCGAGCGGCGAGTTGCTCGCCCCGGCGGTTGGTGAAGGTGAGTTTCTGGAAGGGCATCGTGTGAGGAGGAGTTGGCCGTCGTATCATCGGGTGCGCGTCCGGGGGAAACCGTCTGGGCACGCGTGCAATGTAGTCGTTGTGGACCCGCAAGTGTTACCCGCCATGCCCGCCAATCGGCCACCCGCGCTCTTCCTCGGCGCCACCATCGCCATCCTCGCCCCCGCCAGCGCCCCCCGCGACCTCGCCCGCATCGACGCAGGCAAAGCCGTCCTCGCTGAGCGCTACGGCCT
Source organism: Bacteroidota bacterium (assembly GCA_039026435.1). Lineage (GTDB taxonomy): Bacteria > Bacteroidota > Rhodothermia > Rhodothermales > JBCCMF01 > JBCCMF01. Next base: position 19,582 of record JBCCMF010000027.1, on the reverse strand, counting down.
GCGGTTCATCGACTACCCCATCGCGCCCGTCGGCTACCTGTCCCACACCGACGCAGCGCGTGCTCAGGCGTTCAACGCCGCCGTGGCCAACCCCGATGTGGATGCCCTCTTCTGCGTGCGCGGCGGCTACGGCACACTACGGATCTTGGATGCGATTGAGTACGAGGCGGCGCAGGCGCACCCCAAGCTGCTCGTCGGCTACAGCGACATCACGGCGCTCCAGCTGGCACTGTACCGCAACGCGGGCTGGACGAGCGTGTCGGGGCCGATGGTCGCTGTCGAGTGGCCCGCCCCCGATGAGCCGTCAGCCGCGCAGTTCTGGCAGCTGGCGACGGGACACGGCACGGGGCCGCTCGTCGGCCCGTATGGCGAGACGCTAGAGCCCGTTCGCTCTGGGTCTGCTGAGGGTGTCTTGCTCGGCGGCAACCTCTCGCTCGTAGCCAAGCTGATCGGCACACCGTACCTGCCGGAGCTGACGGGCGCCATCTTGTTTCTCGAAGAAGTCGGCGAGGAGCCGTATCGGCTGGATGGCCTGTTCGCCCACCTGAAGCTATCTGGCCTCTTCGACGCACTGGGTGGCCTCGTACTGGGGCAGTTTACGGGGGATACGAAGCCCTCCACCACGCCAGGACTGACCACGCAGGATGTAATTGCCCATTACACCGCCGATCTTGGCATCCCGGTGGCCCGCAACCTTGCCTATGGGCACGTCGCCATCAAGAACGCGATACCCGTTGGCGTCCGCGCTCGGCTTGACGTCACGACCTCGGTTGCCGAACTCACGCTGCTCGGATCGCCTGTTCGTGCGGCCCCGGTATAGCGGCTTTGCTGTGCGTGGTGTATTCCGCAAAAGAAGGCGCCTAACCCGTCTTTTTCACTCCAACTACTTTCATTTGGGGCACGCGTGAGCGTACTATCCGGTGCTCATTTTTTCGCCGTAGCCGCACCCCTCTCGCATGCGTCTCGCCGTGTTCGCCTCCGGCGGCGGATCCAACTTCCAGTCCATCATCGACGCTGTGCAGCGCGGTGATCTGCCCCAGACTGAGCTTGGCCTGTGCGTGTCCAACAAGCCGCAGGCGGGCGCCCTCCAGCGCGCCGCCACGCACAACATCCCGACGGCCGTCTTGCGGGCCGATGCCTTCGACGCGGAGGCCGCTTACACTGACGCCCTGCTCGACGTCCTTCAAACCCATCGCATCGACTTTGTCGCCTTGGCCGGATACATGCGTAAGGTCCCGAGCGCGGTGGTGGCGGCCTACGCCGATCGGATGGTCAACATCCACCCGTCGCTGCTGCCTGCGTTTGGCGGGCAAGGGCTGTACGGACGGCGCGTGCACAAGGCCGTCCTGGCGGCGGGCGTACGCTGGACGGGTGCGACGGTCCACTTGGTGGATGATGACTACGATACCGGCCCCATTGTAGTGCAAGAGCCCGTCATCGTGGAGCAAGCCGACACGCCCGAGACGCTGGCCGCGCGTGTGCTGCAGACCGAGCATCGGCTTTACCCGCAAGCCCTCCGCCTCTTTGCCGAGGGGCGCGTGCGCATTGTGGGCCGCACCGTCCAGATTGCCCCACCTGCTTCCTAACGTTCTGTACCGATGATCGCCGTAAAAGACCTCTCCCCGCCTCCCGACCTAGCTCCCATCCGTCGAGCCTTGCTGTCCGTGTTTGACAAGACAGGCGTCGTCGCGTTTGCGGAGCGGCTGCATGCGCACGGCGTCACGCTCATCTCCACAGGCGGTACGGCACGGGCGCTCGTTGCAGCAGGCCTACCCGTCGTGGAGGCCGCCTCGCTCACGGGCTACCCCGAGATTTTGGGCGGTCGCGTGAAGACCCTCCACCCCGCCGTACACGGTGGCTTGCTGGCGCGCGGCAACGACCCCGAGGATCAGCAGGAGCTGGCGGATCATGGCATCGAGCCCATCGACATGGTGGTGGTGAACCTCTACCCGTTCGGCGAGGCGACCAAGGATCCCGATACGACCGATGCCGTCGCCATCGAAAACATCGACATCGGCGGGCCGACGATGATACGCGCCGCCGCGAAGAACTTCTTCTTCGTCAGCGCCGTCACCTCGCCCGACAGGTACGACGCCATTGCCGATGAACTCGATGCCAACGCCGCGCAGCTGTCGATGGCCACGCGGCGGGCGCTGGCGCACGAGGCCTTCCAGCACACTGCCACGTACGACCGCGCCATCGACGCCTACTTTGCCCGAGCCGCAGCCGATGATGCCCTACCGGATGCGCTGGACCTCCGCCTACCCCGCCAGCAGACGCTCCGCTACGGCGAGAATCCCAAGCAGCGCGCCGCTTTGTTCGGCGATACCAGCCCGTACTTTGAGGCGCTCCACGGCAAGGCCTTGTCGTTCAACAACCTGATCGACCTCAGCGCGGCCCTGCAGCTGATCGACGAGTTTTCAGGGGCGCCGCCAACGTGTGCCATCCTGAAGCACACGAACCCGTGCGGGGCCGCCACCGCCAGCACGCTGCTGGAGGCCTACCGCAACGCGTTCGCCACCGACAGACAATCGCCGTTTGGCGGCATCGTGGTGGTCAACCAACCGCTCGACCTGGAGACGGCGCGGGCCATCGACGGCGTGTTCACGGAGCTGATCATCGCGCCCAGCTTTGAGGACGGCGTGCTCGACTTCCTCAAGCAGAAGAAGAACCGCCGCCTCATCAAGCACCTCGCCGCCGCCCGCCGCGACGCAGCGCCTGACATCCGCTCGGTCGTGGGCGGCGTGCTCGTGCAGGATCGCGACCCGGTGCTGGCGGCTGCCGAAGCGCAACGCGACCACTACACGGTGGTCACCGAACGCCAACCTACCGAGGCCGAGTGGCGCGACCTCGACTTCGCGTGGCGCATCGTGAAGCACGTGAAGAGCAACGCCATCGTCTACGCCCAGGGCGGCGCCACCCTGGGCATAGGCGCCGGGCAGATGAGCCGCATCGACTCGTCGGAGCTGGCTGTCAACAAAGGACTGAAGTCCGAACTGAACTTCGACGGCGCCGTTATAGCTTCGGACGCGTTCTTCCCCTTCCCCGACGGCCTTATCGCTGCCGCCGAGAGCGGGGCCACCGCCGCTATACAACCCGGCGGGTCTATCCGCGACGACGACGTCATTGCCGCTGCCAACGAGCGCGGCCTTGCGATGGTCTTTACGGGCAACCGTCACTTTCGCCACTGATTCTCTCCCCTCGCAGCCTCGCACTTCCTCCTAACTTTTCCGCATGGGCCTCTTTTCTTTATCCTCGGACGTCGCCATTGACTTGGGCACTGCCAACACGCTGGTCTATATCAAAGGCCGTGGCATTGTCTTGAGCGAGCCGAGCATCGTCGCCATCAACCGCAGCAGCAAGAAGGTCATTGCCATCGGGCGCGAAGCCCAGCAGATGCACGAGCGGACGCACAAAGAGATCGAGACGATACGCCCACTCAAAGACGGGGTGATTGCCAACTTCGAGGTGGCCGAGGAGCTGATCAAGCGGCTCATCCGCAAGGTGCAGACCAACTGGTACATGTCGATCCGGCGGATGGTGGTCTGCGTGCCCAGCGGCATCACCGAGGTGGAGAAACGCGCCGTGCGCGACTCGGCCGAGAAGGCGGGGGCCAAGCAGGTCTACCTCATCGACGAGCCGATGGCGGCGGCCATTGGCATCGGGCTGAACGTGGAAGAGCCCGTGGGCAACATGATCGTGGACATCGGCGGGGGCACGACGGAGATCGCCGTGATCGCCCTCTCGGGCATCGTCATCGACGAGTCCATCCGTGTGGGCGGCGACGAAATGGACTCGGCCATTGTGCAATACTTCAAGCGGAACCACAACCTGCTTATCGGCCAGCGCACCGCCGAGCGCATCAAGTGCGAGGTGGGCAGCGCGATGAAGCTCGACCAGGAGATGGAGGTGTCTGTCAAAGGACGCGACCTCGTCAGCGGCATCCCCAAGGTGCGCACGATCTCGTCGGAGGACGTACGCGAGGCGCTGCAAGACGCCATCAGCCAAATTGCCACGGCCGTCATCCGCTGCCTCGAACGCACCCCGCCCGAGTTGGGCGCCGACATCCTCGAGCGCGGCATCATGCTCACGGGCGGCGGCGGCATGCTGAAAGAGTTGGATGCCCTCATTCGCGGCCGCGTCGAGCTGCCCGTCTACGTGGCAGAGGATCCTTTGACAGCGGTGGTGCGTGGTACGGGCACCGTCCTCGAAGACATCGACAAGTACCTGAAGGTGCTCTCCTAAGCCCCTCCGGCCGATGCCCGAGCGCCCCCTGCTGCTTGACTCCAGCCTTGCATGACTTCAGCCTTCTGGATGCGCCTTCGCGACTGGGGCACGCTGCTGGTCTGCTTGGCCGCCTCCACGATCTTCATGGTGGCGCGGAATGAACCCTTGACGGTGGGCCTGCGTGCCCTCGCGCTAGACGCCACGTCGTGGGTTGAAGCACGCTTCTCCGGCGTGACCTACTTCATCCGTGCGGGGCGGGAGAACGAGCGGCTGACCCAGCTCAACATCGACTTGGCCAACGAGCTGGCGCGGTCGCGTGGCGCCCTCGACGAGAACGAACGCTTGCGTGCCCTCCTGGGCATGGCTGACACGTTGGCTATGCAGCACGTCACGGCGCGTGTCGTCGCCAAAGACATCACGCGGCAGCAGAACTTCATCACCATCGACAAGGGCGCGCGCGACGGGCTGGCCGTAGACATGGCGGTGCTCACGCCGGAGGGCATCATCGGGCGCGTTCACACGGTGAGCGAGCGGTATGCCCAAGTCATGACCTACCTGCACACCAGCTACCGCATCCCCGCGCGCGTGCAGGCCATCGGCTCCGATGGCATCATCAGCTGGTCGGGGCAGCGCCGCGACCGCTTGGCGCTGGACTACATCCCCATCACCGAGACCGTCACGCCCGGCATGAAGGTGGTGACCAACGGGTACAGTCAAGTTTTCCCTGCGGGCTTCGTCATTGGCGAGGTGGATACGGTGCGCGTGCAGCCGGGCCAGAATGACCTCGACATTGAGCTTATTCCGGCGAGCCCCATCGCATGGGTGCAGTACGTTTTCGTATTTTCAGCCCAGCAGGATACCACTCGGGTTTTGGCCTCTACCAACTGACGGCATGCGTCTCTTTCTCTTCGTACTCAGCCTCTGCGTTCTTTCGCCACTCCCTGCTCGCGCGCAGGCCCTCACGCAGACCGCGCTCACCCGCCAGATCGATGCCATCCTAGCCGACACGGCGTTTGCCAACGCGTGGTGGGCCGTCCACGTCGTAGACCCGGCCACGGGAGACGTCGTCTACACGCGCAATGCCGAGAAGAGCTTCATCCCGGCCTCCAACACGAAGCTCTACACGACCTACGCCGCCCTACACGCGCTCGGGCCGGACTTCGTCTACGAGACGCCGCTCTACTACGCTGGCACCATCCAAGATGGCGTGTTGCAGGGCAACCTCATCATCCGCGGCGCGGGCGACCCCACGATTGGCGGGCGATTCACCGATGGCGACCGTACAGCCACCTTCCGCGCGTGGGCCGACGCCCTCAAGGCGCTGGGCATCGTCCGCATCGAAGGCGACATCATTGGTGACGACGACGCCTTCGACGATCAGGCGCTGGGCTATGGCTGGAGTTGGGATGACGAGCTCTACTATTACAGTGCCGAGACCGGGGCGCTCTCCTTCAACGACAACTGCGTGGACTTCGAGTTGAAAGCCACAAGCGCGGGTGCTCCTGCCGATGTCACCTGGGCGCCGCACAACACCTCATTCGTCACCGTCCACAACACAAGCCGCACGATTGATGCCGCCCTGCGCATCGACGAAGACTATGCGCGCACACGCGATGGCAACGCGTTCACCCTGGGCAGCCTCGTCCCCGAGGAGCAGACGGATTTCGAGTCGCTCTCCGTCCACAACCCCACCGCGTTCTTTCTCCATGTCTTCCGCGAAGTGCTGCTGCAAGAAGGCCTCGCCCACAGCGGCCGCATCGTGGACATCGACGATATGTCGATCAAGCCCTCCTATGCGGATACCCTCCTCACGCTGGTCGCCACGCATACGTCACCGCCGCTGGCCGAGATCATCGGCGTGGTCAACAAGAACAGCCAGAATTTCTACGCCGAGCAACTGCTCAAAACCCTCGGCGGCCTTCCCGACGAGGCCTCGGCGACGTCTCTCGACCCTGACCTGCTCATGGGCTCGGCGGCACGCGGCATCGCCGTCAGCGAGCGGTACTACGGCGCAGCTGGCGTTGACACCAGCCGCATCCAGCTTGTGGATGGCTCTGGGTTGGCGCGCCAGAATCTGGTCACTGCGACGATGACCACCGATCTGCTGCTCGCCGCCCGATCGGCCTCAGACACCTCTTACGCTAACACCTACATCCGCTCGCTAGCTGTAGCGGGCCAACAGGGGACGCTGCGCTATCGGCTGAACGATGCCAACGCCCCCAGTGTGTATGCGAAAACAGGCACGGTGGGCAACGCCAGTGCGCTCAGCGGGTACCTCAACCCGTTCTCCAGCCGCCCGCTCGTCTTCGCAATCATGGTCAATCATCACACGATCCCTACTCGCCTCGCGCGGCAAGCGCAGGATCGAATCATTCTCCTTTTGGATGCGTATGCGCTGGATTAGCAAGTGCAGTCGTAGGAGCAATACTTAGAAAGCGCCATCGTTATTTTTGCACTTATTTGTACGTTTAGGTCTGTAGTATTTCGTCAGCTGAGCAGTAATGGCGGAGAAACGCTCGCAAATCCGGAGTACGACTGTGCTTGGTGTACGCCAAGGCACGACGATTGCGCTAGGGTCTGACGGCCAAGCGACGCTCGGTCAGACGGTCATGAAGCATCAAGCCAAGAAGGTCCGGTCGCTGTTCAATGGCAAAATTCTAGCCGGGTTTGCCGGCTCTACAGCCGATGCTTTTACCCTGTTTGAGCGGTTCGAGGCTAAGCTCCAACAGTTTGGCGGCAGTGTCCTGCGCGCCTCCGTTGAGCTCGCTAAAGATTGGCGCACCGATCGTTACTTGCGGCGCCTGGAGGCGTTGCTTGCCGTCGCCTCTGCCGAGCACCTACTCATCATCAGCGGCACCGGCGACGTCATCGAGCCCGACGATGACATCGTAGCCATAGGTTCAGGCGGTCCCTATGCCCTGGCTGCGGCCCGTGCCATCAAGAAATTCAACCCCGACTTGCCTGCGCAACAGGTCGTTCAGGAGGGGTTACACATCGCTGCCGACATCTGCATTTATACAAACCACCACATCACTGTCCTAGAGCTCGCACCTGAAAACCAATAGCACCCAATCTCTGCGCGAGCCCTGTATACGTTCACTTTCTATGCGCTATTCCTCTCGCAATGCACCACCTGATTTAAAAAAAGCGGTCGTCTTTGTTGATTTCGATGACCTCTACCGCACGCTCAGCCCTATGGTGGCCGATGACGCCTACCCCGACGATATCATGGTTGAGATCATGTCGAGCACATACAAGCATGTGCTCGACAAAGCGCGCCTCACGGCAGGCCCGGCACTTGCCTATGCCGATTTCTCCGAAGTACGCGGCAACTCGCTCCTGACACAGCGCACCTTGGCGCACCTGGGTATTGAACCCCGCTTCGTCCCGCAGGAGGCGCAGTCCAACGCTGCCGAGTTGCAGATCTGCATCGAGGCCACGCGCTACGCCGCGCAAGAGCCCGATTTGGCGGCCTGTATCCTGGTTACGGGCTCTCGGCTCTACCTTCCGCTGATGCAGTACCTCCGTGGCCAAGGCCTCACAGTGTTAATCATCTCGCTCAATGCCACACCGTCGCTGAAAACGTTGCAGTTCACGAATGGCGTCCAGTTTGTTGATGCCTTGAGCTTGCTGAGCGAGGCCACACGGCGCGCGCTTTCAACGAGCGTACACCCACAAGAACCCGAAGCGGCGGCTCCTCAACCCGAAGAAGCCAAGACGTACACCACGGTGGAGTCGGCACTAGCCATACAGACCATCGAGGTGATCGAGGAGGCGTTTGGGCAGTACGAGGAGATCTACCTGACGCCGTTGCTGCGCAAGCTCTCAGATGAGTTCATCGATGAGGATTACGACCCAAAAACGATCATCAGCGAGCTCGAAGTGGCTGGCGCCGTTGCCCTCCAAAAGCGCAAGGGGTTCCCGTATGACTACACGGTGCTCATCCTCGACTACAACCACCCCGATGTGCAAGACATCGTAGAGGGACTTGCCGAAGGAGATGACGAGGGCTTTGAGGACTGGGACGAGACCTATGACGCCTCGGATGACGATCGAAGCCTTTCCTCTACCGAGGCGTATGTAGAGCGTTAGTCGCACCTTCGTTTTCCCCTAACGTCCATGCCGCAGAACTGGACGCCACGCGAGATCGTGGCCGAACTGGACACGTACATCATTGGCCAACGCGACGCCAAGAAGAGCGTGGCCATTGCCCTTCGCAACCGCTGGCGCCGTCAACAGGCCGACGTCGCCTTGCGCCAGGAGATCATGCCGAACAACATCGTCATGATTGGCCCCACAGGCGTAGGCAAGACGGAAATCGCCCGCAGGCTGGCTAAGCTGGCCGGAGCGCCGTTCATCAAGGTGGAGGCGACCAAGTTCACCGAGGTAGGCTATGTGGGGCGCGATGTAGAGAGCATGATCCGCGACTTGGTGGACATCGCCATCAACATGGTGCGCGACGAGCACTCCGCCAGCGTCAAACAGCGTGCCGCCGAGTTAGCGGAAGAGCGCATCCTAGACCTGCTCATCCCACCCAGCAAACCGAGCACCAAGTCGCCCGCGCGCATGGTGAACGGGCCGGGCTTCGTGATGGAGACGCGCGATGAGAACGAGGGCAACACGGCCAGTTCAGAAGACGAGCTGCGCGAGCGCACCCGCGCCAAGTTCCGCGACAAGCTGAAGCGCGGTGACCTGGACGACCGCGAGGTGGAAATCGAGGTCTCGTCAACCTCCACGCCGATGATGCAGGTCTTTGGGCCGATGGGGATGGAAGAGATGGGCGTCAACCTGCAGGACCTCTTCGGCAACATGAACAAAGGGCGCCGCAAGAAGCGCCGCCTGCCCATCAGCGAAGCACGCGAGGCGCTGGCCGCCGAGGAAGCGCAGAAGCTGATCGACATGGACAAGGTCACCGCCGAGGCGCTGGAGCGCGTGCAGCAGTCGGGCATCGTCTTCATCGACGAGATCGACAAGGTAGCCGCGCGCTCGGAGAGCCGAGGCGGTGCCGACGTGTCACGCGAAGGGGTACAGCGCGACCTCCTGCCCATTGTGGAAGGCTCTACCGTGACGACCAAGCACGGGATGGTGAAGACGGACCATATCCTGTTCGTAGCCAGCGGCGCGTTTCACGTCTCCAAGCCCAGCGACCTCATCCCCGAGTTGCAGGGCCGCTTCCCCATCCGCGTGGAGTTGCAGAGCCTGACCGAGCACGACTTTGTCCGCATCCTCACCGAGCCCAAAAACGCGCTGCTCAAGCAGTATCGCGCCCTGCTCGCCTCCGAGGACGTAGAGATTGCCTTCGACGACGACGCGGTGGCGTCTATCGCACGCATCGCCGCGCATGTAAACCGCGAGGTCGAGAACATCGGCGCACGGCGGCTGCACACGATCCTGACCACGCTGCTGGAAGACCTGCTCTTCGACGTACCCGATACCCGCCCCGACGGCCCGGTCACGGTGACCGCCGCGATGGTGGACGAGAAGCTCGGGCGCGTGGTTGAAGACCGCGACCTCAGCCAGTACATTTTGTAGCCGTCCACGCTACCCCCTGCCGCGCCCTGCTCCACCACACCCGCATACCCCTTGCGACGGTTCCGCCTGCCCTGTGGGATGCGTTGACCAGCCCCTCCGCACGGGCAGAGCCTACGTTCAGACCTGACGCATTGGCGGCGTTCGGCGAGGCATTTGGATGCCAGCCCGAGCTGTTTGTGGTGAGCCACGGCGGTGATCACACGCCGCTGTGGAGCACCGCGCTCTTCGTGCGCCAGCGCCTTGGCCTGACGGTAGTCGCGCGCATCCCCACGCTGGCCTACACCCCGATGGCGCTCACCTCAGACGGGCAGCGTGTGCTCCAGCGGAAGCCCGATGCCTTTGTGCCGCCGCTTCGTGCTTTAGCCCAGGCGTTTGCGCAAGTCCAGCTCACGCTGCCCCCTTGGTTTGCGGATGCCCGCCCCTTCCAGTGGGCCGGCTGGCACGCCGCGCCCTTGTTTACGGCGCTCGTCGACTTGGCGATTGCTGATCTGCAGACTGGCTGGTCGGCGAGCACGCGGCGCACAGTGCGCCGACATGTGGCGGAGTACCACTACGACGCGGCACATCTCGATCCCAATACGGCCATTGCCTTGTTGGAAAGCAGCTATGCACGTCAGGGTCGGCCCCTGCCTGCTCCCGCAGCGGCGCTCCGTCCGCTTCTCGCCAAGCTGTCGTTGACGGACGCTTGCGGCGTGTCCGCCGTGCGTTCAGGGGCGTCGGACGAGGTCGAGGCGAGCGTGGCGGTGCTGCACAACCACCACACGGCGCACTACTGGCTGGCCGGGAGCCGCCCGGGGCCTGCGATGAGCGTCCTCTTGCACCAGTTGTGGGTCGATGCGCAGGCACGTGGCCTGCAGAGCTTTGACTTCATCGGGGCGAATACGCCGAGCATCGCCGAGTTCAAACGCCGCCTCGGGGGGCGCTTGGTGCCGTATTATCACGTAGCTGCCCACGCACATCCCCTGCTCCGATGGCGCCATCGCCTCAGCCGCTAGTCTCATCGTCTCGCCTTGCCTGGCTGGGCGTGGGGGTGACGTTGCTGGCCTACCTCGCCCGGTTTGGCTACGGCTACGGCTACAGCGACCAGGACGATGTGCTGCCGTTCGTGATGGCACTGGGCGACGGCGCACGCTTCGCCTCAGACTGGTTTGTGCAGGAGCAGCTGGCGAGCCTCAACGTGCGGACGTACGTAGCCTACGGGCTGTGGGCGCTCGGGCTACTCTTGCCACTGGAGTGGGCTGTCTGTCTCGTGTACATCGCGTCCTTCGGGCTGCTGGCGAGCGGGCTGTACCGCGTATACATGGCGGCAACGAAGCACCAGATGGCGAGCCTGGGCGGCGTGTTCGTTGCGCTGGTGCTCACTCCGCAGTGGACGTTGGGTGGCAATGACCTCGCGCACTCGATGTTTGTGCCGAGTATGTTGGCGTGGGGTGTGGTGCTGCACGGCCTCCATGCAGCACAGCGACAGCGCTGGGGCGTGGCGGGCGTGCTCGTGGGGTTATCTGTAATCGTGCAAGCGCTGGTCGGCTTGCAGGTAGGGCTCGTACTCGGGGTGCTGCTGCTCATACATGCTGTACGTGAGCGTCGGTGGCGGCCTGTTGTCGTGTTCAGTGGGGGCGTGCTGCTGGCGAGTAGCCCGATGCTCGTCCCGCTGGTCGGGCAGGTGCTCGCGGCGGCGCCGTTGCCCGATTCGGGGCCGTCCATCCGCACGATTCTGGCCGAGTACCGCGCGCCGCATCACTACTTGGTCAGCGCGTTTCCACCGCGTGCGTGGCTGCGGTTTGGGCTGCTGCTAGCTTTGGGGCTTGGCACTGCCGGATGGCTGGCCTACAGGAGGCCCAAGACCCCGCAGCTCAGACCGGCCCTCGTGCTTCTCGCCATCGTCGGCGGCATGCTCCTGGGCGCGGCGGTGTTCACGCTGGTCTGGCCGAATACGTTGGTCCTCAAGCTGCAACTCTTCAAGCTGACCGTACTGGCCAAGGTTGTACTGATCGGTTTGCTGGCGGGCGGCACAGCATCGATCATACCCGCAGTGGATGCGCACCCGCTGACGGCCCGCCGGACGCTTATCATGGCAGGGTTGGCAGCGCTGCTCGTTTGCGGTGCCCTGCTTGTATCTCGCACCGATGCCACACCCTGGCAGCCGCGGATGGGCCACACAGCCGATGAGGAGGCGCTCATGGCGTGGGCACGCGCGCAGACGGCCGACGACGCCCTGGTTCTCGTTCCGCCAACGTGGTCGGGCTTCCGCACGCAGGCGAGGCGCAGCGCCGTGGTCACGATCAAGGGCTTCCCCTTCACCGACGTAGCGATGGCGGAGTGGTACAGCCGGATGCGCACGATCGTGCCTGAAGATACCACGGACCCGCGTTCGCTGACCGCCTCGGTGGATGCAGGCTACGTCGCCTTGCCAGCGCAGGCGCTCGAGGCCGCCGCCGATGCGTACCGCGCCACACATGTGGTCACGGCCCATCGCGCGCTCTCCTCGCAATGGACGCACGCGGCCGCGTTTGGCGAATGGCATGTGCATAAACGCGCTGAGGTGGAGCCATGAACGTCAAAGCCTGGCTCAGCCGCACGTTGTCGGACAGCGGCTTTCGAGGGCCTGTTCTCACGCTGCTCTCGGGCAGCGGTCTCGCCTTGGCCCTCGGCTACGGCAGCGACCTCATCCTGACGCGCCTGTACTCGCCGTCGGAATACGAACGCTTCGCCGCCTTTGTCTTCCTGCTCTACCCGCTCAACGCCATCGGCGCGTTGCGCTACGAAGACGCGCTGATGCTCCCCGCCACCGACGACGAGGCCGCGCCGCTCTTGGGCCTCTCCTTTGGCATCGTACTGGTCATGACGGCAGCCATCGGACTTGCCGTGTGGGGCTTGGGCCCTGCCATCGCCGACTACTTTGGGCTTCCCGGGCTGCGGTTCTGGCTCTGGTTTTTGCCTCTGATGTACCTGCTTGAGCGCTTGCGGCGGTTGGCTGAACTGTGGCTGATACGCCAGAGTCGCTTCCGCCCTACGTCGGCAGCGCAAGTGGTGCAGACGGTGAGCAATAAAGGCCTGGCGGTTGGGCTCGGGCTGGACGGACTCAAGCACGGAGGCACCGGGCTCTTTGTCGGGTATATGGCTTCGCGGCTCGGCGCACTCGCCGTCTTGTTTCGCGCGATGCACCCCTGGCCCTTGCGCTGGCCCTCTCGTTCAGCCACCCGCGCCCTCCTCCGGCGCTACCGCCGCTTCCCCCTGTTCTCCTGCCCATCGTCGCTGATCAACGCGTCGCTGGCGGTGGCGCCCGTCTTGCTCCTCGGCGGCGTCTTTGCGGACGCCTTCATCGCGCATTACCATCGCGTCTTCCATACGATCGCGGTCCCGCTTGGCTTGATCGGCGGCGCCGTGGGGCAGGTATTTTTCGTTCGGGCTGCAGAGGCCAACCGGCAGGGTTCACTTACCACGTTGACCACGGCGGTCCACGGCAGGCTCGTGGCTGTTGGCCTCTTCCCCACGTTGGCGGTCGTCGTGGCGGGCCCCGACCTGTTCGCCTTCGTCTTCAGCGAGCCCTGGCGCCCGGCTGGCGCGATTGCACAGGCGTTGGCCCCGTGGCTCTTTCTGGCCAGCGTGGCCTCGCCCCTCACCCGCGTCTTCGATGTGCTTGAACGGCAGCGGCTTGACCTGGGCAGCAGCCTCGCCATGCTGGTGCTCATCACTGCGGGGCTGTTGTCGCTGCTGTTCACCGACGACCCGATGGTCGTCGTCCTAGCGCTCGGGATGGCCGGGGTTGTGGCGCGCATGGTGCACCTCGCGGTGATGATGCACATCGCCGACGCCTCGCTCTGGAGTGTGCTCCGGCCCTACGGAGGGTATGCGCTCTGCGCGGCTCCAGGGCTCCTGCTCACCGCCTGGGCCTCGGCCAGCGCCTCTCCGTTCTGGACGTTTGCCGCCGCCGCCGCCGGGATGCTCGTCTACGCCTTGCTTGCCTACATGCGTGAGCGTGGGGGATAACAAAAGGGCGACCTCGCCGCTTGGGAGATCGCCCTTGAAAGCGTACGCCGTGCCGTCTGGGATCTACATGATCGACCGGAAGGTGGGCGAGGCATGGCGCATGGTCGGTGCCGCCTGGGGCATCTCGATTTCGCCATCGCCTTCTTCGGCTTCGTCGCCGCAGTACTTGTTGTAGGCGTAAACGAGATCGCCCGCGATGGCGGCGGCGCTGCGGCCTTCGATGTGGCGGCGTTCGATGACGAACACGGGCTCACCGTCCTTGATCAGCGCCATGAAAGGCGAGGACGGCGGGATGCCTGCTAGGAACGAGCGAGCTTGCGCCGTGGCGTGGAGGTCCTGGCCTGCAAACACGGTGACCTTCTGATCGGGCTGTACAGGGTTCTGGCTCGACATGGCTACGGCCGGGCGGGCGTTGGCGGCGGCACAGCCACAGACCGAGTTCACGACGAGCAGCGTAGTGCCTTCGTGGTCGGGGTTCAGCACAGCATCGACAGCTGTGGCGTCACGGAGTTCTTCAACACCCAGGCGGGTGAGCTCTGCGCGCATCGGCGTGACTAGGGCTTCGGGGTAAGGCATAGTGGTATAGGTGTCCGAGTAGAGAATGAGGTAAAACACACGATGGACGCACCAGCGCGCCCATCGTCTTACATGCTAGGCTTACTTGCGAGGCATGCGCGCGAGATCGCGTTCAACGCTGGAGGGGTCTACGTCCCACGACTCGTCTGCCGGTTGGTCCGCGTCGGTCGTTTCCTCAGCGGCCAGCGCTTCCAGCTTTTGATCCAGCGAGGCTTTCATCGCCTCGACCTGCGCCTCCAGCTGGTGGATACGGTCTTCCATCCAACGCGTCTGCGCGCGCACTTTCTCACCGATGGCTTTGCGGGTCTCCTCGCCGCGACTGGGCGCGAGGAGCGTTCCGGCAGCATAGCCGCCCGCGAAGGCCGCCAGTGCCGTGATGAGTGTGTCGATGCGCATGGGCGTGAACCGAGTAGATGAACTGGCACTGTTTGTGCAAACCCCAATATTTTAAGGCTGTTCCACTTCACTTGGCTCACCCATGCCCATCCGGTACGCTGCGCTGGACTCACATCGAGACAGCACCCGTCTTCTCTTGCTCACGTGCCTCGGCCTGCTCGCGCTCACGGCCTCGGGCTGTGCAGGCACCCAGCACACGTCAACGGCGGAGCGGTATGCCTCCCCCTCGCCGAGGGTCGCTGAGCAACCACAACGTGCCGCTGATACCCCTCGCCGCTCGAATGTCGCCGAGCAGTCCATGCAGATCCATACGCGGCTGGTCGATGCCTACGACGCTTGGGCGGGCACGCCGTATCGATGGGGAGGCAACGGTCCTAATAGCTTCGACTGCTCAGGCCTGATCGTTCGGGTGTTCCAGGATGCAATGGCCATCCGCCTGCCGCGCACGACGCATCAAATGCTGACGGAGGGCGAGTATGTAGCGCGAGACGCGCTGCGCGTGGGCGACCTGGTGTTTTTCAAGCCCAACTCCAAGGGCAACCACGCAGGCATCTACCTGGGCAACGATACCTTCTTCCATGCCTCGACCAGTCGCGGCGTGATGCAGTCGCGGCTCGACGAGCCGTACTGGCAACGCTCGTATCACAGCGCCCGGCGCGTCATCCCTTGGACGGAAGACGACGCCTATGCCAGCCAGCAGCCCAGCGATCAGACGAACGTACGAACGCCGCAACGACAGCCCGCTGCCCAGCCCTTGCCCTCCCGACCAACAGTACAAGACCGCAAGACCTCCAAGTCTTCACGGCGGGGGTGGTAGCGGATCCTTTTCAGCACATTGGTGTTGATGGCGGTCCTTAAAAAATTCGGGAAACGCCCCGCATCGCCGCTATCCATTCTGGGTTGTGGCGACTTTTTTTGTATCCGCCCACAAGGTGTACCGCCATGAGCAAGACGGTTTATCTGACGCAAGGAGCCCTCGACAACCTCAAGAACGAGCTTCAATTCCTCAAGACTAAAGAACGCACCCGCATCTCTCAAGCCATCGCCGAAGCACGGGCGCAAGGCGACCTCTCGGAAAACGCGGAGTACGACGCGGCCAAAGACGCGCAGGGCCTGCTCGAAGCGCGCATCGCCAAGATGGAGAACACAGTGGCCAGCGCGCGCGTCATCGACGAGAGCCAGATCGACACGAGCAAAGCCTACATCTTGTCTAAGGTGACGGTCAAGAACCTAGCGAACAGCATGCAGCAAACGTACACGCTGGTCGCCGCCCAAGAGGCCGACATCCGCAAGAACAAAATCTCGGTCGATAGCCCGATTGGCAAAGGATTGCTCGGCAAGGCCGTGGGCGACCAGGTGCAGATCAAGGTGCCCGCTGGCAAGATTACGTTCGAGATTGTCGATATCAACCGCTAGCGCCGACAGCCATGTATGACCTCCGCAGCGATACCGTCACCCGCCCCACCGACGGCATGCGGCAGGCCATGTACGAGGCCGAGGTGGGCGACGACGTCTTCGGCGAAGACCCCACCGTGCTCCGCCTGCAAAAGCGCGTGGCGGGTGTGCTCGGCAAGGAGGCCGCGCTCTTCGTTCCCTCGGGCACGATGGGCAATCAGATTGCGCTTGCGGTGCAGACCAACCCCGGCGATGAGGTCATCGTTGAGCGGAAGATGCACGTCTTCAACTACGAGTCGGGCGCGGGCGGATTGATCTCTGGTGTGCAGTTCAACGTGTTGGATGGCCCCAACGGCGTGCTCTCGGCCGAGCAGGTGCAGCGTGCCGTGCGCCCCGGCTACTACTGGGAGCCCAAGTCGCGCATGATTTGGCTGGAGAACACGCTGAACAAAGCAGGCGGCGTCATCTACCCGCTCGACACCATCCGCGATATCGCCGCCATTGCCCGAGAGCATCAGCTGGGCCTCCACCTCGACGGTGCGCGGCTGTGGAATGCCTCGGCCGCGTCGAGTATCCCGGAGGCCGAGTACGCCGCGCCGTTCGACACCGTGAACGTATGCCTTTCGAAAGGGCTGGGCACGCCCGTCGGCTCCGTGCTGGCGGGGTCTGCGGAGACGATCCAGCGGGCGCATCGGATGCGCAAGGTGCTGGGCGGCGGCATGCGGCAGGTGGGCATCCTGGCGGCGGCGGGCCTCTACGCGCTCGACCATCACCGCGCACGCTTGGCTGAGGATCACGCCAACGCCCGACGGCTGGCCGAGGGCATCGCCGCCCTCCCCGCCTTCTCGATGGACGGGCGAAGCGTAGACACCAACATTGTCATGTTCGACGTAGTGGACGGCGACGCCCTGAGCGCCCTCGAACAGATGAAGCCGCACGGCATTTTTATGGTGCCCTTCGGACCGTCTACGATCCGCGCCACCACCCACCTCGACCTCTCCGCCGATGACATCGACGCTGTGCTCTCCACGCTGCGCCGCGTCTTCACGCCGACCACCGTCGCCACTTCCTGACCGCAGCTTACGATGTTACCCGTTCAGGCGGACGCCTACCTTTCCATCGCCGAGCGCTTCGGCACGCCGACGTACGTTTACGACCTCGCGACTGTTCGCCAGCAATGCCAGCTGCTGAAGCATCATCTGCGCGACGTGCCGTGTGACCTGCTGTATGCGATGAAGGCCAACGCCAACCCGAGCATTCTTCAGGTTATTCGTGACGAAGGCTTGGGCATTGAGGCCGTGTCGCCTGCCGAGATGCTGGTCGCGCTCGAACTGGGGTTTGCGCCCGAGCAGGTGCTCTTCTCGGCGAATAACATGACCAACGCCGAGATGCACCGCGCGCATGCGTCGGGCGTCCTCCTCAACATCGGCGAGCTGTCGCGGCTGGAGCGGTATGGACAGGCCTACCCCGGCTCATCGGTCAGCATCCGGCTCAACCCACAGATCGGCGCGGGGCACCACGACCACGTCATCACGGGCGGCGCCAAGTCTAAGTTTGGCATTCCTGTCGAGGAGGCTAAAGCGATCCAGGCCGTGGCCGCGCGCTACGACCTGACCATCGGGGGGCTGCACCAGCACATCGGCAGCGGCATCTTGAACACGGAGGTGCTCTGGCAGGCCATCAGCGTGATGCTCCAGGCGGCGGAGGCGTTTCCCTCGGTGCGCATCCTCAACTTCGGCGGCGGCCTCGGCGTGCCCTACCGCCCGGACGAGGCGGCGTTCGACTTCGAAAACTTCCGCGCTCGTATCGTGGAGCCGCTGCTACGCTTCAAAGATCGTCATCCCAATCCCGACCTCCAGTACCGCTTCGAGCCCGGCCGCTTCCTCGTCGCGCAATCGGGCGTGTTACTCGCCGAGGCCAACACGGTGAAGTCGGCCAACGGACGCACGTTTGTCGGCACCGATACGGGCATGAACCACCTGATCCGCCCCGGCATGTACGGATCCTACCACCACATCGTCAACCTGAGCAATGCCACGGGCGCCGAGCAGGCGTACGACGTCGTGGGCAACATCTGCGAATCGACCGACGTGTTCGCCCGCGACCGCCAGCTTGCCAGCGTGCGTGAGGGCGATGTGCTGGCCTTCTTGGACGCGGGCGCCTACGGCTTCTCGATGGCCTCCGACTACAATCTCCGCAGCTTCCCGGCCGAAGTGATCATCGACGGCGGCGAAGTAATCCTGTCACGCGAACGGGAGTCGGCGGAGGATTATGCAGAGCGGTTTCTCTCGGCTTACCGACATACTGAACACATCCAAGAAACCTGGTAGCGTACACTATGTAGTACATGTTCACGTATGCTTTAGAGGTCTTGATGTGAATCGAATCAACTTCGCACGCGATATTCAGCCGCTTTCCGCCTTTCGCAAATCGGCAGCGCAACTCGTGGATCAGGTGCAAGAGAGTGGCCGCCCTTTAATTTTAACTCGTAATGGGCGTAGCGCTGTCGTGGTGCTTGATGTAAATACATACGAGCGTATGATTGAGCACTCGGAGTTGCTGGAAGACTTGCACTTGGCTCGGGAGCAGGTCCGTGAGGGCAAAACCGTGGCTCAGGATGACGTGCTGGATCTCCTCACCGCTCGGCAGGCGGCGACGTGAGAATAGGCTACACGCATTTGGCGTTAGAGCGTATCCTTGAGATAGCAGAATTCCGCTACCCGAATCAGCCAGATCGTGCTCAAACGTGGATGGGAGCGCTGGTGGAGTACGTGCGGCGACTTGAAGATTTTCCACGCATGGGGCAACGTGTCCCTGGTACAGAAGATACGCTGAACGCCAACGTGCGGCGACTGCTCTTCAAAGACGTTTGGATCTACTGGGAGATCACATCCGGCAATGAACGTGAGGAGCAGCTTGTAGTCCAAACTGTCAGGCATGTACGGGAGCGCCCGGAGTAGCTTAGCCTCTATTCGCTGACACTTCTAGAGCAGGCAAGCCGCTCACCGCAGCGCGCAGCGTGTCGCCTGCATGAACGGGGCCTACGCCTTCTGGTGTGCCCGTGTAGATGAGGTCGCCGGGCTCCAGCGTGAAGATGTGGGAGGCGTAGCTGATGAGGTGCGCGACGGAGAAGATCATGTCGCTCGTGTGGCCGTGCTGCCGCGTCTCGCCGTTCACGGCTACGCGGATGTCCAAGGTTTGCGGATCGGAGACATCGGCGGCGGGCACAAAGTCGCCAAGCGGGGCAAACGTGTCGAAGCCCTTGGCCACGCTCCACGGGTGGCCCTTGGCTTTAGCACGCGTCTGGATGTCGCGAGCCGTCATATCGAGCCCGACGGCATACCCTGCGACGTGGTTCAGCGCATCGGCTTCTGCGATCTGTGCTCCGCCTGTGCCAATGAGCACGACGAGTTCGACCTCGTGGTGGACATCGGCGGATTGCGGCGGCAGCACGATGCGTTCCCCG
>JBCCMF010000026.1:0-24453 GCA_039026435.1 Bacteroidota bacterium | reverse complement strand
GCACCTAGCGAGCCGCCTGGTTGGTGGTGCTTCTAACGCGGTGCTGTTGCTCGCTAGCTGAACGCTGCCCGTCCGCTCTTCCCAGCGCGCCCTGCCCCCGAGATCGACGTTGGCGACTCGGCTCGCTCGTTTGAGCGGAATACTCTTCGAGAAGGGCTTCCATGTGATTGGCTGAGCGGATTGCTCCTTGGCTGATGGCAGCCCGAGTCCCAAACAGCGCGAAGCGCGTCCTAACATCGGGCCCCGAGCCCCCTATTTCTTTTTCCGCGAGGTGCGGCGCTTCTTCTTGCCTTTCGAGGCTTCGCGTGCCGCCAGCAGTTCTACGGCTTGCTCCAGCGTCACTTCGTCGGGCGACTGGCCTTTGGGGAGCGAGGCGTTGGTCTTGCGGTGCTTCACGTACGGACCGTAGCGGCCTTCGAACACCTCGACGGGGTCGCCCGTCTCGGGGTGGTTGCCGAGGTCGCGGAGGGCCTTGTTTTTCTGCTCCTTCTTGGCGATGTACGCCAGCGCTGTTTGGAGGCCAACCTTGAGCACATCGTCTTCCGCGCCCAGCGAGGCGAAGGTGCGGCGGTGCTGCACGTAGGGACCGTAGCGCCCGATGTTGGCCATGATAGGCTCGCCCGTCTCGGGGTGGTTGCCCAGCGTGCGAGGTAGCGCCAGCAGGTCGAGCGCCATCGCGAACGTCACCTGATCGGGCGTGACGCCCTTCGGCAGCGACTGCCGCTTGGGCTTGCCCTTCTGATCGTCTTCGCCGAGCTGCACGTACGGCCCGTACGGCCCCTCCTTGAGGAAAACCGGCTGGTCGGCTTCGGGGTGGATGCCCAGCACCTCGTCCTCCGCCTTGCCACTGGCGATGAGGTCTTCGAGGCGCTCCTTCGTGACTTCGCCCGGCAGCAGGTCGTCGGGCAGCGACGCGGTGACGCGCTCGCCGTCGTCGTCCTGGGCTTCCACATACGCGCCGTAGCGCCCTACGCGCACGATACGGCCCCACTTCTCGAAGTCCACCGACGATACCGCCTTCGGATCGATCTGGTCGAGGCCCGTGTCAATGCGCGCTTGCAACCCGTCTTGGCCCTGGAAGAACTGCTCCAGGTACGGCCGCGCCTTCACCTCGCCATCGGCGATGTGGTCGAGCACTTGCTCCATGTTGGCTGTGAAGCCGACGTCCACGAGCTGGTCGAATTGCTTCTCCAACAGGTTGTTGACGGCGAACGCCGTGAACGTGGGCGCGAGCTGGCTGCCGCGCTTGACCACGTAGCCGCGCCGCATGACCGTGTCGATGATGGACGCGTAGGTGCTCGGCCGGCCGATGCCTTCCTTCTCCAGTGTCTTCACCAACGACGCCTCGGTGAAACGAGCGGGCGGCTTCGTCTCGTGGCCTTCGGCCGACACCTCGCGGCAGTTCGGCGTATCGCCTTCCTTGAGCGGCGGCAGCGGGTTGTCGCGGTTTTCGAGCGCCGCTTCGGGATCGTCGCTGCCTTCCACGTAGGCGCGGAAGAACCCCGGGAAGAGCACGTTGCGGCCCGAGGAGCGGAACGTGCCGATGTCATCGCCTTGGCCCGCCTCGATGGTGGCGGTCACGAGGCGGAGCTTGGCGTCGGCCATTTGCGTGGCCACGGTGCGCTTCCAGATGAGGTCGTACAGCTTGGCCTCCATGCCGCTGAGGCCGTGCTCCTGCGCTGTCTTCATGGCCGTGCCCGCCGGGCGGATGGCTTCGTGCGCCTCCTGGGCGTTGCGCACCTTGCTGAAGTACTGCTTCGGCTTGGGGCTGAGGTAGTCGGGCCCGTAGCGCTTCTCCACCGTGCGGCGGCTGGCTTGCACCGCCTCCTTCGACAGGTTGGTCGAGTCGGTACGCATGTACGTAATGAAGCCATTCTCATACAGCTTCTGCGCCGTGCGCATGGTCTGCTTGGCCGGGAGGTTCAGCTTGCGGCTGGCCTCCTGCTGGAGCGTCGAGGTGATGAACGGCGGATACGGCGTGCGCTTCTGCGTGCGCTCGTTGATGTTGACGACCTTCCAGGGCTCGTTCGGCAGTCGCGCCGCCAGCTCGCGGGCCTGTGCCTCGCCGATAAGCAGTACGTCTTTCCCGGCTTCGATCCCGTCTTTAAGCCTACCCGTTTGGTCGTCGAAGTCGCGGCCTTGCGCCAGGCGGATGCCCTGGTAATGCGTCATCGTCGCCTCGAAGCGAGCGCGGTTCTGCTCCAGCTGCGCCTTGAGGTCCCAGTAGCTGGCCGGCACAAAGATGATGCGTTCCTTCTCGCGGTTCACGATCAGCCGCACGGCCACGCTCTGCACGCGCCCCGCCGACAGCTTCGGGGCGATCTTCTTCCACAACAGCGGCGAGATCGAGTAACCGACCAGCCGATCCAGCACGCGGCGCGTCTCCTGCGCGTCGATGAGGTTGCGGTCGATCTGCCGCGTCTTGTCGAGGGCGGCCAGGATGGCGTCTTTGGTGATCTCGTGGAAGACCATGCGCCGCACGGGCACCTTCGGGTTCAGCACCTCCAGCAGGTGCCACCCGATGGATTCGCCCTCGCGGTCCTCATCCGTGGCGATGTAGACTTCGTCGGCATCTTTGAGCGCATCCTTCAGCTCCTTGACGACCTTCTTCTTGTCGCTGGGCACCACGTAGAGCGGCTCAAAGCCGTTCTCCACATCCACCCCGAGGCGCGCCCACGGCTTGCCTTTCACCCTCGCCGGAATCTCCGATGCCGATGCCGGCAGATCACGCACGTGGCCCATGCTGGCTTTGATGTCATAGCCTTTCGACGGGAGAAATTTGCGGATCGTGCGGGCTTTGGTGGGCGATTCAACAACAACCAGACGCTTCATATATCGACACAGGGGTAGGGTCCTTCAGGCAGCTACTGACGTGACGAGCAAGGGGTCACGCGTGGCTAGACAACGCGGGCAGGCCGGCGTAACACGAGCGATCTGCGCGACCTATCCACGCCCGCTTTTGCAGAACGGTTCCGCTCGTTTGGCCCTCAGCGTGTCAAGAAGCGGGGGAGGTGATGCGCCGAGAAGAACGCAGCGTCCCACACGGTATCCAGCACGCGATGGGCGAAGGTGTCACGATACAGGTAGGCAAATGCCTCCTCGCACGGAGTCCTGCCGGGCACTACGCAGTCGATTGGGAGATGCTCGTTCTCATCGTGCCACCGTGAGTGGAATATGGTGCCGCCCCTGCAGCGTGGTTAGACGCACGACGTAGAGGCCCGAGGCGACGTCGCTCATGTCCACGTTCAGGTGGTGCGTACCCCTGGTGACGCCGTCATGCAGGGTGCGGAGGCGGCGCCCCTGCACATCGAACAGTGCCGCCTGCACGGGTTGAGGTTCGCTCGTCTGCCAGCCGATCCGCGTGCGGTCGTGCACGGGATGGGGGGCGGGCTCCAGCACCGTGAAGGCCACCGTGGCTTCCACATCAATCTCCACGACGGGGCTGTAGGCCGTTGTGCCGTCGTAATCCATTTGGCGGAGGCGGAAGGCGTGGCGTCCTGGGGTAAGGTCGGCGACGCGGTAGGTGTAGGCCTGCGCAGCGAGCGTAGTCCCTTGCCCCGGGACGAAGGCGCGCTCGGTCCACACAGGCTGGGCGCAGCGACCAGACTCGCACGAGGCGTACTCGATGTGGAAGCCTGCGTTGTTCGTCTCGGTGGCGGTGGTCCAGGTCAGTTGCACCTCGGCGCCGTCCTGCACCGCGTTGAACGCCGTGAGTTCGACGGGCAGCGCGGCGTTGGAGAGAGCTGTCGCCCAGTAGGCCCATGCGGTTGACTGCCGCAGCACTTGTTCTTGCTCCACATGGATGAAGTAGCCGCTGTAGCTGCCGCCGCTGCTCGTGCCGCACACGCTGGCGGGCGTCACGCCGTTGAGTAGGCGACCTTGCACGTTGCGAAAGCCGTTGAGGCCGCACGTTTCATCCTGCCCAGGCGCAATTTCAGCCGCCACCGTGATCTCCCAGTCCGGGTTGTCGCCAACAGAAGCCGCCACCAACTGGTCGCGTAGATCGACAACGGCATCGTTCGCGGATGGGGCCGTGGTAACGCCGTGCGTGAGATGCCCTGTCACGCCCGGACAGGTGGTCACAGCCATGCCGTGAAACTGAATAGCCGTGTAGTTGGCGCCGATGTCTGTATAGTAGGCATCCATCGCTATCGTGGCTAAGTGGTATGGATGTGCGATGTTGTGCGCCGCATCCGCGATCTTGTAGTTCCCGTTGCCCGGACCCTGACAAGGGCTGTTATCACTTTTGCTCCGCCGATGGGCGCCCGCCATCACAAACGTGCGGGCGCTGGTCTCACGGAAGAGGTAGATGCCTTGCTCGGGCGTGAACACCTCGTTTTTCGGGTGCGGCACCTCGATGGAGAGGTTGCGCGTGGCGCCGTGGTAGACGATGAACATGCCCCATCCGTAGTCGAAGACGTTGTTGTCGTCGTTGTCCGTGACTTCAAGCAGGACACAGTAGTTGCGACTGTTGCTGGTGTCGGTGAAGAGGAAGACGGAGAAGTTGGCCGTGAGTTCGGCGGGCAGGGTTACCGAACAGGAGCCGTTGTCCTCCATCATGTCGGTCACGATGGTGTTCCAAGCCGTTTGCTCAGCGTTATTGGGGACCCTGAAGATCTGTGCACCTTCGATGGGCATGTGGTCTTTCACACAGTCGATGAGCGTCTCGAGGGTCATCTCGCTGCTGCAATCCACATCGCGGGCGAGGACAGGCGCGGTGAGTAGCATGGCCAAGAGGCCAAGCAGGGTGAGGGCTTTCATGGGGAGATCTGGGGGTGAGTGGAGGGCTGCGCTGCCCTACGGGACGGACGGCCAAACGCCACCCCCTTCCGCTTGAAGAACGTGCGGAGATGTGCGCTACGCTGTCTCGGCCTGCCAGGCCTTGCCCGTACGCGCCAAGAATACGTCATCCAGCGATGGCTTGCGCACGGTCGCGCTCCCGATGTCAGCGCGAGCGTACTGGTAGAGGTGGGTGAGTAGCGCCAGCGGCTCGGGGTGCTGCAGTTGCACGCCGTCCGCGGTCAGGGTCGCTGCGGCATCGTCGGCGAGGGCGGCAAGGCGGGCGGGGGCGTCCGTCTCCAGCCACAGCGTCTCGGTGCCCAGGCTGTGCTTGAGCGCATCCGGCGTGTCGTCCGCCACAACACGGCCTTCGTCTAAGATGACGACTTGGTCGCAGGCGTCGGCTTCGTCGAGCAGGTGCGTGGAGACGACCAGCGTGGTGTCTTCGTCTCGGCGCAGCGCGTTCAGCTCCTGCCAGAGCGTGTAGCGGGCGCGTGGGTCGAGTGCCGTCGTCGGCTCATCCAGCAGCAGCAGCCTCGGGCGATGCAACAAGCCACGCACCAAGTCTACCCGGCGGGCAAGGCCGCCCGAGAGCGTCTTCACCCGGTCGTTCGCCCGATCCAACACGCCGAAACGCTCCAGCAGTGTGCCGATGCGCTCGCCCAGCGCCGATCCGCCCAGGTGGTACAGCGCCCCGTGGAAGCGCAGGTTCTCGGCTACGGTCAGTTCGGCATCGAGCGCGGGCTGCTGAAACACGACGCCTAGCATCTGCCGGATGGCAGGTGCATCGACCGACACGCGCTCGCCAAAAACAGCCGCCGTGCCCGAGGTGGGTGAGAGGAGCGTGGAGAGGATGCGGAACAGCGTGGTCTTGCCGCTGCCGTTGGGGCCGAGGAGGCCGCAGAGCGTGCCCGGCGCTACGCTGAAGCTCACGCCGTCGAGGGCGCGGTGGTCGCCGTACGTCTGTGCGACCTGGTCCACCTGCACCGCGGGCATTGTCATCACACGAGGCGGTCCAGGATGAGCAGCAACACGATCACCTGCACGTAGCCGACGCTCACCTTGAGCACGCGCTTGGCCACCGCCGATGTGCGTGCGCGGAAGAACTGGGCGGCGGCGTGCATGAACCACACGCCGAGCAGCGCGGCGCCGACGCCGTAGAGCCAGGTCGTCAGCCCAAGCCACAGCGGCGCCAGGCTGACGATCACGAGGAGCACGGTGCCCCACAGGATCTGATGCGCCGTCTTGGTGCCTTTGGGATCGTTCACAGTGAGCATAGCGTGACCGCCGCGCGCGTAGTCCTTGCGGTACATCCACGCGATGGCGTAGAAGTGCGGCAACTGCCACAGCGTGAGGATGCCGAAGATGGCGAGGCCGCCCCATCCCAGCGAGCCTGTAGCCGCGGCCCAGCCGCCCAGGGCCGGCAGTGCGCCTGGAATCGTGCCGATGATGGTGTTGTACGTCGTCCGCCGCTTGAGGGGCGTATAAACGTAGAGGTAGAGCGCGACGGTGGCGCCCGCCATCGTGCCCGTGATCGGATTCGTGAGCGGGCAGACCAGCCCCACGCCTGCACAGACCAGCACGAAGCCGTACAAGCGCGCATGGCCGATGGGCACACGCCCCGATGGGATGGGGCGGTTCATGGTGCGCTTCATGAGCGCGTCGCGCTCGGCCTCAATACAGTGGTTCAAAGCGCCCGCGCCCGCCGACGAGAGTACCACACCAATCAGCAGCCACATCAGCGTCCACCAATCCAGCGGACCTGGGGAGCCAAGTAGAAAACCAGCCAGCGCCGAGATGGCGACGAGAAACGTGATCTCCGGTTTGGTCAGCGTCAGGTAGTCCCGCCACAAGGGCACCTCCGCCGCAGTGGCCTGCGGGGCGGTAATCGGGTTGCTGATGCCTTGGGCGTGGGCCACGTTCAAACTAAGACTGCTGCACGGGATAGATGCACACTTTCAACAAAAAGTGAAAGACGTGTAACCTAACGCTCCCTCCTCTGCACGTTCCATTAAAAAAAAGTGGAATCCCCGAAAGCCTTGCCGTGGCCAGGCGTGCTTATTCTGGCATCCTGGTTCGGGTTGTACCTTGGTGACAATAATGTACGGCTTTCCCCCCACTGTCTTTTTAGATCTATGAAGAAAACGCTGGTCGTTTCCATCTCAGGTATCCGTGGCATTGTAGGCCGCGGGCTCGATCCCGAGGTGCTCATCAACTTTAGTGCCGGATACGGCACGTGGATCCGGCAGCAGGCCGAGGCGCAAGGCGCGCAGCCGAAGGTCGTGGTGGGCCGTGATGCGCGGGTGACGGGCGCCATGTGCGCACGCTTGGTGATGAGTACGCTCCAGAGCCTCGGCATCGACGTTATCGATGCCGATTTGGCCACCACGCCGACGGTGGAGATGGGCATAATCGCTTCGGGAGCGCAGGGCGGCATTGTGCTCTCGGCCTCGCACAACCCCGCCGAGTGGAACGCACTCAAGCTGCTCAACGGCACAGGCGAATTCCTCTCGCCCGAAGAAGGCCAAGCTGTGCTCGACTTCGCGGCGGCAGGAGACTTTGCGTGGACCACCTATGCCGACTGCGGCACCTACACGCGGCAAGATTTTCTGGACTACCACATCGACCAGATCCTGGCGCTCGACTTCATCGCCGCCGAGAAGATCGCCGCCAGCAACTTCACCGTCGCCGTCGATGCCGTTAACTCGGTGGGCGGCTTGGCTATTCCGGCGCTGCTCAAGCGATTGGGCCTCCGCGACGAGCAGATCATCGTGCTCAACGGCGAGCCGACCGGGATCTTCGCGCACAACCCCGAGCCGCTGCCGCACAACCTCGCCGATATCATGCAGCTCGTCGAAGAGCGCGGCGCCGACCTCGGCATCGTGGTCGATCCCGACGTGGACCGCCTCGCGCTGGTGGAGAACGGCGGGCGCTTCTTCAGCGAGGAGCTGACGCAGGTCCTCATCGCCGACTTCTTCTGGCGCTTCCGCGAGGGGCCGTACGCCACTAACCTGTCGTCGTCGCGGGCGATTGAGGATGTGGCAGCGCAGTATGGGCAGGCGGTGCACCGCTCGGCCGTGGGCGAGATCAACGTCGTCAAGAAGATGCAGGCCGTGGGCGCTATCGCGGGCGGCGAAGGCAGCGGCGGCGTCATCATCCCCGACCTGCACCACGGGCGCGACGCGGTTGTGGCTGCCGCGATCGTGCTCCAGCACCTCGCCAACGAAGACACCACGCTCTCGGCCATACGCGCCACCATGCCCACCTATGCGATGGCCAAGCACAAGACCGCCATCGGCAAGTTCAACCCCGACGACCTGCTCGCCCGCATGGCCGAGCGCTACGCCAGCGAGCGCCTCAGCACCATCGACGGCGTCAAGATCGACTTCGCCGACGGCTGGGTGCACATGCGCAAGTCCAACACGGAGCCCATCATCCGCGTCTACACCGAAGCCGCCACCGCCGAAGAAGCTGACGCGCTGGCCGAGCGCTTCATGGGCGAGCTGCTGGAGGGGTAAGCCGCTTCATGCGTCCGATAGCCCTGCCGTGGCGGCGAACTCGCGGAAGATGGCGCGGCGGTCAGGGCCGACCGTAAACACGCTGGAGCCTGTTTCGCCGAAGCGAAGCTCCACCTGTTCGGCCTCGGCAAACTGCACGAAGTCGTCGCGGGTGAGCGTGACGCGCAGGAACTCGCCCGTGGGCACCGTGGCGAAGTTCGGCGCGGCTTGGCTGCTCGGGTCGATCCATTCCTGCGCTGTGCCATCCACGATCATTTCCAGGCGGCGGTAGTCCAGGTTGAGGTCTTGGCTCGTGCTGTTGACGAAGATCAGCTCCACCTCGTCGGGCACGCAGGCGTCGCCCTCGCAAGCGGCGACGGCCTGCCACATCACGCGCTGCCGCCCGGCCAGCCCGTCGCTCATGCTGCGGTGGCCCATCGTCACGCGGCTGGAGGTGTAGGTGTTGATGCCGGTATCGGCATCGCTGCGGACCTGGACAGCGGCGGGCGTAGCGCATGCGGCCACGCCGACCATCACAAATAGGGCAAACGCATACCGCATGGAGACGCACCGAGCAAAGGTTGGAGGCTACGCCGCAAGGTACCGCTGCCCACGCATCGCTTCAAGCCATCAGACCGCTAGCGCCCACTCAGCCGCTCGTAGTGGGCGCGGTGCTTGACGGCGTCGCCGAAGACGCAGATGCCCGCGTTGAGCACGACGAGGCTGAAGGTGCCCATGCCGAACCACGACCAGAAGCCCGCCTCGCCGCCTTTGAGCAATACGGCTTCGCCCACCAGGCTCACGCCCAGGCCGATCAAGACCAGCCCGAGGGGCGCCAGCAGCTTCCACTTCTTGTGGTGGCGCTGCGCCGTTTGCCCCAAGTCAAGGGCGCGTCCTTTGTACATCATAGCCGTTGGAGGCCGTGTGGCCTAGCTGTACGAGCGCAAGAATTCGACGAGCACGCGCACGCCGAAGCCTGTGCCGCCCTTGCCGCGGTACGGCTTGGGCTTCTGCAGGAAGGCCGTGCCTGCGATGTCGAGGTGGATCCACGGGTACTCCACGAAGTGCTCCAAGAACTTCGCCGCCGTGATGCTCCCGGCCTCGCGTCCACCGACGTTCTTGATATCGGCCACGTCGCTTTCGAGGAGCTCCGCGTACTCCTTATACATGGGCAGCGGGTGGAGGCGGTCGCCGCTGCGGTGGCTGGCGGCGATGAGGGCATCGACGTCCTTGCGCGCGCGGCCGCGGCTGTTGGTCATCACCGCCGATACGTCTGAGCCGAGCGCGTAGACCACGGCGCCCGTCAGCGTGGCGAGGTCGATGACGAGGTCGGGGCGGTAGGTCTTGGCGTAGCTGAGCGCGTCGGCCAGGATCATGCGGCCCTCGGCGTCGGTGTTGAGCACTTCCACGGTCTTGCCCGAGTGCATCCGCACCACATCGCCGGGGACGTACGCCTTCTCACCGGGGCGGTTGTCGGTGGCGGGGATGAGGCCGACCACGTACACAGGGATCTTGAGCCGCGCCAGCGCTTCCATCGTGCCCACGACGGCGGCGGCCCCGGCCATGTCGGCCTTCATGTGGTCCATCGAGTCCTTCGTCGGCTTGAGCGACAGGCCGCCCGTGTCGAACGTGACGCCCTTGCCCACCAGCACCACGGGCTTCTTGTTCTTGGCGTTCTCCGGCTGCCAGGTGAGGACGGAGAACGTAGGCGGGTCTTGGCTGCCGCGGTTGACGGCCAGCAGCCCGCCCATCTTCTCTTCCGCAATCAGGTCCTTGTCCCACACCGACACGTCAAAGTCATACTTCTTGCCCAGCCGCTCGATGTGCCTGGACAGCAGCTCAGGCGTCTTCTCGTCAGGGGAGAGGTTGACAAGGTCGCGCGCGGTCATCACCGCTTCTGAGACGATGCGGCCCTGGTCGGATCCCTTGCGCACCGACTTCAACTCGCCGTCGGTGTGGAGCAGGAAGCGCTCGGCGCCGGTGAAGTCGGCCGGCTTCGTCTTGTAGGTGCGGAATTGGTAGCTGGCCAACATGAAGCCTTCTACAAAGGCCTGGCTGCTGATCTCGGCGTCGAACAATTCGCTCGGCGGCACGACCACGGCTACGGTTTCGGCCTTCACCTTGGCCGCCAAGTCGGCGCCGAAGGCTGCGGCCTTGCGGAAGGAGTCGGCGGTGAGGAAGTCGGCATCGCCGAGGCCCAGGAACGCAGCGCGCTTGGCCTTGGACTGCTCGGGGTAGATGAGCACCGACTGGCCGAGCGCGCCGGTGATGTCGGCTTGGGCGCGCTCGACGCCAGGGCCGAACAGCCGGGTGCCTTCGGTGATGGCTTCGCTGGTGCCTTCCTTGGCGGTGGGCACGAGCAGTAGATCGACGTCGAGTTCAGTCAGCGCTATCGTGGTGACGGTAACTTTCATCGGGCGTTAAACTTTTCTTTGAGAGCTTCTAGGGCAGCGAGGTAGGCGGCATCTTCGTCTGCCTGTGCAGCAGCCGTGGCCTCCTCGCCGAAATCAATGTAGGTGGGCGCGGCGGCCAGCACCTTCTTCACGGTCTTGTCGAGCACGCCGTTGCGCACGAACGCCCCCGACGCGTTGCGGTGGCCGCCGCCGCCAAACGCCGCCGCCCACTCGTTCACGTACGCATCGCCTTTCGACCGGAAGCTCATCTTGACGCCTCGGGTCGTTTCGCTGAACATCACGGCCGCCCGCACGCCTTCCACCGAGAGCGCGTAGTTGACGAAGCCGTCGGTCTCGCTGAAGTCGGCCTCGACGTCGCGCACCATCTGCTGGGTGATGACGATGTAGCCCAGCTGGCCGTCGTGCAACAGCGTCAGGCTGTCGAGCGCGCGGCTGAGCAGGCGCAGGCCGGGCATCGTCTTGGTGTCGAACAGGTTCTCGTGGATGGTGTGGACCTGCAAGCCACCGCGTGCGATCACCTCAGAAATCGTGCGGTGCACGGCAGCCGTCACGCTGCTGAAGCGGAACGAGCCGGTGTCGGTCATGATGGCGGTGTAGAGCGCGTTGGCAATCACCTCATCGACCAAGCTGGCGTCGTGGGCTTCGATGATGCGGTACATCATTTCGCCCGTCGAAGACGCCTGATCATCGACGTAACTCACATCGAACCACGTCTCTGGGTTGGTGTGATGATCGATGAGCACTTTCTTGGCCGTGCTCCGCTTGATCTGTGTGCTTAGGTACCCGGTGCGGTCGCGTGCGTTGGTGTCGGCGATGATCCAGACGTCAGCCTGCTGGATGGCGTCCAGGTGCGCAATGGAGGAGCGGTCGAAGACCTGCACGCGGTCAATGTGGGGCAGCCAAAGCAGGTTGTAGGGCGCCGTGTCGCTGTTGAGCAGCGTGACGTGCTTGCCCATCTTCTCCAGGAACCGCCCGAGGGCGAGTTGTGAGCCGATAGCATCGCCGTCGGGGCGGATGTGGGTCGTAATGATAAAACGATCGTGCTCGTTGAGCACCCGAAGTACGGCGTCAATCACGCGGGCAAGCTCCTGGTCACTGCGGGTTGGGTACAGACCAACCTAAACGCTGAAACCAGTCCGATGATTCGGCGAATGGTACGTAGCCCGGTGCGCTGAAACCGCGTCCTATCCCAGGGGGTTACGTGGCATCGCCTGCTTCACACACAACCCCGCTGCTGAACCCATGCTTGGCGACTGGCGCGATCATATCGTAAGCACACCAGACGTATTGCGCGGCAAACCTCGTCTCGTAAATACCCGGATTCCTGCACGCCTTGTCCTCGGATGCCTCGCAGCTGGACATTCCGCTACCAGCATCCTGGATGAGTTCCCTGATTGCTCTGAAGCTCATGTGGCCGCCTGCTTAAGCTACGCCCGCGACCTTGCGGACTGTGAGGACGCGGCATAATGCCTTCGCCCACGCTGCTCATCCACCCTGACGACGACGTCGTTGTCGCCCTCGCACCGCTGGATGCGGGCGCTACGGTGACGGTGGGCGAAACGGCGTACACGCTCCGCGAGCGCATTCCCGTAAAGCACAAGTTTGCCGCACGCGACTTTGCGCCGAACGATCCGATCCACATGTACGGCGGCTTGGTGGGGCGCGCACAAGTGTCGATCCCGACGGGCGCGCTCCTCACTACGTCCAATGTAGCCCACGCCGCCACCGGATACACCGAGCACCGCCACACCTATACGTGGGCACCACCCGACGTCTCGCGATGGGCCAACACGACGTTTGACGGCTACCACCGCGCCGACGGGCAGGTGGGCACGCAGAACATCTGGCTGGTGGTGCCGCTGGTCTTCTGCGAGAACCGCAACATCTACACCCTGCGTGCCGCCCTTGCCGAGACGCTGGGCTATGCGCCGCGCCCCGTCTACCGCGACTACGCCGAGCGGCTGGCGGCCGCACACCGCGCTGGTGCCGCGCCCGCCGACCTGGAGGCGCTTGCCTTCGAAGCATCGGCGGCCGAGCGGCAGGCGCGGCTGTTTCCGAACGTGGATGGGCTCAAGTTCCTCACGCACCACAGCGGCTGCGGCGAGTCGCGTGCCGATTCGGAGACGTTCTGCGCGCTCCTGGCGGGCTACCTCAACCATCCCAACGTGGCGGGCGCTACCATCCTGAGCCTCGGCTGCCAGAACGCCCAGGTCAAGGTGCTGGAACAGGCGCTGGCCGACCGCTACCCGCACTTCAACAAGCCGCTGCACATCTTCGACCAACAGCAGCTTGGCGTGGAGCGCACGCTGGTGTCGGAGGCGCTGAAGAAGACGTTTCTAGGTGTGGCGGCGGCCAACGAGACGACGCGCCAACCTGCCCCGCTCAGCCAGCTGACGTTTGGGATGGAGTGTGGCGGCTCCGACGGGTTCTCGGGCCTCTCGGCCAACCCCGCCATCGGCCACGCCGCCGACCTGCTCGTGGCGTTGGGGGGCAAGGTGCTGCTCTCGGAGTTTCCCGAGCTGTGCGGCGTGGAGCAGCAGCTCATCGACCGCTGCGTGGATGCGGCGACGGCAGATCGGTTCATCGCGCTCCAGCGCGCCTACGCCGCCCGCGCCGAGCGCGACGGCTTCGGCTTCGACATGAACCCTTCGCCCGGCAACATCAAAGACGGTCTCATCACCGACGCCATGAAGTCGGCGGGGGCGGCGAAGAAAGGCGGCACGGCGCCTATCGCCGATGTGCTAGACTACACCGAGCCTGCACGCGCGCCTGGCCTCAGCTTGCTCTGCACGCCGGGCAACGATGTGGAGTCCACGACGGGCCTCGCCGGGTCGGGCGCGAGCATCATCTTTTTCTCGACGGGGCTCGGCACGCCCACGGGCAACCCCATCACGCCTGTCATCAAGGTGGCCAGCAACACCGCACTCGCCAGACGCATGCCCGATGTCATCGACGTAGACACTGGGCCGATCATCCGTAGCGAGCAGACCGTAGCTCAGATGGGCGCGCACCTGCTCGACGTCGCCATCGACGTCGCCAGCGGCCGGCGCACGACGCGCGCGATGGACCTCGGCCAGGACGACTTCATCCCGTGGAAACGCGGCATCTCGCTTTAGAGCGGCACGCCAGCCCAGCAGGCAGCATCCTCAACACCATTGGCCACGACGAGCTCGTATCGCCTGCTGGAGAGAGCAGCGCGTCAACAAACGCAGAGGACCCCGCACACGCGTTGCACCGGATCCTCTGATGATCACAATGATCCGTCGTTGCGGCTAGGGCAATGCCTAGAGCTCGGCCTCGGTGGGCGGCATCAGCACGCGGTCGATCGCGTGGATCACCCCATTTGATGCGGCCAAGTCGGGCTGTACGATGACGGCCTCGCCCACCTTGAAGCCATTGGCATCAGCGGCGATGGGCAGGTATGAGCCCTGGGCGGTTTCCAACTGCCACGTGTCAGCGAGCGCGACCAAGTCGTCGGCGTTTGTTTGTGCACTGGCAAAGAGGCTGCCCGGCACGACGTGGTAGGTCAGGATGGCGGTCAGCTGGTCCCTGTTCTCAGGCTTCAGCAGGTCCTGGATCGTTT
Source organism: Bacteroidota bacterium (assembly GCA_039026435.1). Taxonomy (GTDB): domain Bacteria; phylum Bacteroidota; class Rhodothermia; order Rhodothermales; family JBCCMF01; genus JBCCMF01. Next base: position 10,180 of record JBCCMF010000026.1, on the reverse strand, counting down.
CCTCGCCCAAGGCGGCGAAGGCCGCATCGCTCGGCGCGAAGACGGTGAAGGGGCCTTCGCCATTGAGCACATCGACCAGCCCAGCAGCCTGTACCGCAGCTACAAGCGTCGTGAAGTCGTTGCTTCCGGCGGCCACCTCTACGACCGTGGGGTCGTCGCGGAGGTCAGCGGTGCGGGCCATCGCGGGAGCTGCTGTGCGTTCGATCTGTCCATCGACAAACCCGATGATGTCGAGGTCCCCATCGAAAACCGATTGCGCGTGGAGGGTAGGGGCGAGGCCGCCTGTGGTGAGCAGCACAGCCAGCCCAAACTGATACATACGTTTCATGGTCTCTTAACGCATGGTTAGTGAAGCAAACACAAGGTTTTAATTCCAGGCTTATTTGCCATGTTGCTGTGCAGTTTAACTAACCCGTAACACTGGTGTGTATTACTTTCAACGTGCAGTCTGCTGATAATAACAATTCGCTTCACCGGGATTGCGCCTCACCGAGAGGCGACGTATGATGCAAGCTGTGCAGCGTACCTCCCGTGCATTCGCCCTGCTGTTTATTATGCGTCGTTTCACCCCGATTGCTTTGCTGGTCCTCCTGTTGTTGCCTGCCTGCTTGTCGCGCCATGATGCGTTTGAAAGCACGTGGGCAGATGGCGTCACGCGTGACTGGGTGGGGCCAGACTACTGGGCCAACCGGCTGCAGGACTGGCGCGTCGAGAACGGGCGGGTGGTTTGTCTGGCCGACGGGCCGCGCAACCCGATGCGCAATTTACATTTGCTCACGCATCGCCTGGGCGCGCAAGACGATAGCTTCGGCCTGCGCGTGCAGACCGGGCCAACAGATAAGCCTGCTGCCGACAGCAGCGCTACGGCAGGCTTCCAGATCGGGATAGGTGGTGGGCTCGACTACCGCGGTGCGGGCCTCATCTTCCAAACCACAGGACGAGGCGCAGGCATCTTCGGCGGCGTCCACCACGACGGCCGCCTCATCCTACGCGACCTCCACGCCGACACGCTGCTGGCCGAGATCGACGCTGGGCTGAGCTTGTCGGATGACCTGACGCTGGAGCTTCAGGGCGTTCCCGAACAAGGGGCCTACCGCCTTGCCCTGACGGCTCGCCGCGCGGGCGACGAGCCTGTGTTGGCGCAGGTCCGCGCCGACGGCGTCCCCGCCGAGCGCTTGGAAGGCAACGTGGCGCTGCACGCCCACCGCACGACGCGCTGGTTCGACGATTGGCAGGTGGGCGGCGGCAAGATCACAGCACACCCCGACGACCACGCAGGCCCCATCCTGTTTACCCAGTACACGCTGCATCAGCAAAAGATGAAGCTCTCCGCACAGCTGATGCCTGTGGCGCCGAGCGATCCGCAGCGGGTACGGCTAGAAACGTACGACGGCAGTGCGTGGACCGAGCGCGCCGAGACGGACATCATCATGCCCGGCTACCTCGCCCTGTTCGAGATTGACGGGTGGGATGACACGGCGGATACGCCGTACCGCGTGGCCTACGACTGGGCCGAGGACGGCGTCACGTCAACGACCTACACCTACGACGGCACCATCCGCCGCGACCCCGTGGATCAGCAAGAGGTCAGCGTGGCTGGCTTCACGGGCAACCACAACGTCGCACGCGGCTTCGGCCGGCCGGGCTACGACTTCCTGACCAACCTGTGGTTTCCCCACACCGACGTGGTGACACACGTGCAGCACCACAACCCCGATGTGCTCTTCTTCTCGGGCGATCAGATCTACGAAGGCGGCAGCCCCTCGTGGGCTGACCGAAGCGGCAACCCGTCGTCGTACACCGATCTGCTCTACAAGTGGTACCTCTGGGGCTGGGCCTTCCGCGACATCACCCGAGACCGCCCCACCATCACCATCCCCGACGACCACGACGTCTACCAGGGCAACTTGTGGGGCCAGCGCGGCCGCGCCACCGACAAGGACGACAAGGGCGGCTACGAGATGCCGGCCGAGTGGGTGAAGATGAGCGAGCGGATGCAGACGAGCCACCTGCCCGACCCGTACATGGGCGCGCCCATCGACCAAGGCATCGGCACGTACTTCACCGACATGACCTATGGCCGCATCGGCATCGCGATCCTCGAAGACCGCAAGTTCAAGACGGGCCCAGCTGGCCTGATCCCCGGGCACGAAGGCCGCGCTGACCACATCCAAGACCCCAACTTCGATCCCGACATCGTGGACCGCCCCGGGCTGGAACTGCTCGGTCCAGAACAGGAGCAGTTCCTGGGCGAATGGGCTGCCGATTGGCATGAGCAGGAGATGAAGCTGGCCGTCTCGCAGACGCTTTTCGCCGGCCTCGCCACGCACCACGGCCCCGAGCTCTTCCGCCTGTTGGCCGACCTCGACTCGAACGGCTGGCCCATGCGCGGCCGCAACCGCGCCCTCTCCGCACTGCGCAAAGGCTATGCGTTCATGTTGGCTGGCGACCAGCACCTCGCCACGCTTGTGCAGCACGGCATCGACAACCACGGCGACGCCGGGTGGTCGTTTGCCGTACCGTCCATTGCCAACTTCTACCCGCGTGCGTGGATGCCCGAAGTGGAGGGCGGCAACCGTCCACCGGGTGCTGGCCCCGAGTTTGGCGACCACGTGGACGGGCTGCGCAACAAGATCACGATGCACGCCCACACCAACCCCACAGGATTCACGGGCGTCTCGACCGGGCAGGAGCCGCTAGAGCTGCACGACAAGATGCCGGGCTATGGCATCGTCCGGTTCGACAAGGCGGCGCGCACCATTACCGCGGAAAACTGGCCGCGCTACAGCGACCCGTCGGCAGGGGGCATGCAGTACGAGGGTTGGCCGCGCACCATCGCCATGGAGGCCAACTACGACCGCGAGCCTGTGGCGTACCTGCCCACGCTGGAGATCACCGGGCTTGAGGATGCGGTGGTTCAGGTCATCGAAGAGCAGACGGGCGAAGTCGTCTACACGCTCCGCATCGACGGCACAACCTACCGGCCGAAGGTCTTCGCGATGGGTAGCTACACCGTCCGCGTGGGCGAACCCGATGCCGATGGCGAGGGCTTCCAAGCATTTGCCGGGATCGAGGCGCTCCCGCCCGGCGAGATCGCGACGCTACCCGTGACCGTAGAGTGACCATCTACGGCTTAGGCCGTATTTTATTTGATCTCCCGGTTGCATCTTTCCTGATCAACTACTATTGTAGTTGCGCGCCCGACGTTCTTGGGGCGTGCCATCGCGTTATGCCCTCCGTCGCACTGTATGGCTTTGACTCACTGATGGCTTGAGCGTGGCCTTGTGCGCAGATGCTCGCGGCCTTCTCTTTCACTGTCCTGTCATGCTTCGCAACTACCTGACGATCGCGCTGCGCAACCTGCGCCGCGACCTGCGCTACACGTTCATCAACCTGCTCGGCCTGGCCCTCGGCGTGGCGTGCGTGCTGCTGGCCGTGCTGTATGTGCAGCACGAGTACAGCTTCGACCAGTACCACGAGAAGGTGGACCGCCTTTACCGAGTCGTCTCCTACAGTGGCTTCAATGAGAAACGGTGGGGTGGTTACCTCGCAGGCGACCCCATCGACGTCATGCTCAGCGATTACAGCGAGGTTGATGATGCCGTGCGAGACATGCGGTGCGGCACATCACGCCTGCGTATCGATGGCACGCTCCACACGGACCTTTCGATGACGTGTACCGAGTCGAATATCTTTAACATGTTTACCATGCCTTTTGTGCAAGGCGACCCGACCACTGCGCTTGACCAGCCCAACACGGTTGTGCTCACCGAGTCAGTCGCACGGCGGTTCTTCGGCGATGCCGAGGCCCTTGGGCAGACGGTGCCCATCCCGTTCGATGACGGCGACGTTCCGCCACGCGCCTTCACGGTCACAGGCGTGATGGAAGACCTTCCCACCAATACGCACCTTTCGTTCAACATGCTGCTCTCCTATGAGTCGCTGCGGACGACCAACAGGTGCCTGCACTGCGGCCAAGGCGCCTACGTGCTCTTACATGCCGGAGCCGCTCCTGGACCTGTGGCTGAGCGCATGCTGGCGCACATCCGGGACGTTGAGGACAAGCACTACGTGGAAAACATCGGCCTTGAGCTCGTCAGCGCGATGCACTTTTCGGAGATCCCTCCCGCTCAAGGCAACCTGCAATACCTCTACATTTTGGGCTTGATTGCGATTGCGGTGCTGCTGATCGCGTGCGCCAACTACATGAACCTCGCCACCGCCCAATTTGGGCAGCGCCTGCGCGAGATCGGCGTGCGCAAGGTATTGGGCGCGGCGCGGCGCCAACTGGTCGGCCAGTTTCTCATCGAGTCGCTACTGCTCACGCTACTCGCCTTGCCGATGGCGGTGCTGCTGCTCGTGGTGGCGTTGCCGATGTTCAACACGCTTGCTGAGACCGAGGTCGCCATCCGCTGGAGCGAGAACGCGTTGCTCTTTGCCAGCCTCGGCAGCTTGGTCGTCCTTGTTGGCTTGCTCGCCGGCAGCTATCCGGCGCTCTTCCTCTCGGGTTTCCAGCCGGTCGCTGTGCTCAAAGGGCGGCTGCATCTTGGAAAGGGTGCACTGCACTTGCGGCGGGCGCTGGTCGTCTTCCAGTTCAGCGTAGCTCTGATCCTGATTGCGTTCACGCTCGTCGTGCTTGGGCAACTGCGCTACATGCAAGATGCCGAACTCGGCTTCGACACCGACCAGATTGTGACCGTGCGCCTTAACGACCCAACGCTCAGCACTGCCCCCGACCGCGTGCGACAACACTTTGCTCAACTGGCGGCCGTAGAGCATACGGCGGCAGGGTACAGCTTTCCTGGCGACTTGCGCGGCTTCACACTCGTCCACAGCCTGGATGGCACGGATGACAAGAAGGTCAACTTCAACGTGCCTCGCGTCGACGATGGATTGCTCAGCACGTTCAACATCCCGTTGCTGGCAGGGCGCAACATCTCGAACGATGTCCAGGCACGCAGCTTGGAAGGACTCGTCAACGAAACCGCGATGCGTGCGATGGGGTGGGCAACGCCCGAAGACGCGCTCGAACAGGAGATTGGCAACTACCGCATTGTGGGCGTAGTCCCCGACCTCAACTTCAACTCGCTCCACGAAAGCATCGACCCCTATCTCCTGATCCAGAACCAGTTTGGGCAAGCGGGCGCGGTGGCGGTCAAGCTACGCGGCGGCGAGATCCGCGAGGGGCTGGACCAACTCGAAGCCGCTTGGGCGGAGCTTGGCTCTACCGAGCCGTTCGAATATGCCTTCCACGACGACACCATCCAGCAACAGTATGAGCAGGAGGAACGCACAGCGCGCATCATCGGCGCCTTCGCCGGGCTGACGATCCTCATCGCCTGCCTGGGCCTCTTCGGCCTGGCCGCCTTCACGGTGCAGCGGCGCACGAAGGAGATTGGCGTGCGCAAGGTGCTCGGCGCATCGGTGGCCAGTATTCTTGCGCTGCTCTTCCGCAACACGGCGCTGCTACTGGCGGTAGCGCTTATGGTGACGATCCCGGTGGTGTACGTGCTGGCCGAGCGGTGGCTGGAGGCCTTCGCCTTCCGCATCGCAGTGGGTCCGACGGTATTCGTGTTGGCAGGCAGCGTGGTCGTGCTACTGGCGCTGGTGGCCACCGGGACGCAGGCCACACGGGCGGCATTAGCCAATCCGGTGGAGAGTCTGCGGCACGAGTAGCCGTAGGATCACACGCCGATTGCCCCTGGCATGGCTAGGCGCTGATGGCTAGATTGCGGCCCCGCCCACCGAATGCCACACGTATGAACGCGCCTTCAGCCTCCACCGAGAAACCCTCTTTCGTCAACCGCCTGCTGGGCAGCGTTGAGCGGGTCGGCAACAAGCTGCCCGACCCAGCAATGCTGTTCCTGTTCTCGCTGTTCGTGGTGTGGGTGCTGTCGGCACTGCTCTCGGGCGTCGAGTTTGCCGACATCGACCCGCGCAGCGGCGAGCCCATCCGCGTCATCAACCTGCTGACAGGCACGGCGCTGGCTACGTTCCTCTCGAACATGGTGGAGATCTTCACCGGCTTCGCGCCGCTGGGCGTGGTGCTGGTTGCGATGCTGGGCGTGGGCGTGGCGGATGAGGCGGGCTACTTTAACACGAGCATCAAGCTGCTGCTGGGGCGCACGCCGATGTGGCTGTTGACGCCCGTGGTCGTGTTCGTCGGGCTGATCAGCCACAGCGCTATCGACGCGGGCTACGTGCTCGTCATCCCACTGGGCGGCATCATTTTCTACGCCGTAGGGCGGCATCCGCTGGCAGGCATCGCGGCGGCGTTTGCGGGCGTCTCCGGTGGATTCAGTGCCAACCCGGTGCCCTCCGCGCTCGACCCGCTGCTGCAGGGTTTCACGCAGCCAGCCGCGCAGCTCCTCGACCCCGACATCCTGGTCAACCCGCTGAACAACTACTTCTTCACAGCCATCTCCAGCGTGCTGATCATCGGGCTGGGCTGGTACATCACCGACCGCATCATCGAGCCGCGCCTCAACGCCAACACGCCGATTGATGACGATGCCGAAGAGGCGCCGGCGATGAACGTCATCACCAGCAAGGAGCGGAAAGCATTCTGGTGGAGCACGGCTACGCTGGTGCTGGGCCTGATCGTGCTCACCCTCACCCTGCTCCCCGCCGACTCGCCGATGCGCGACGCCAGCGGCTCGCTCAACTCGTTCTCGGCGCCGATCATGCAGTCCATCGTGCCGCTGATCTTCCTGCTCTTCCTGATCCCCGGTGTGGTGTACGGCTATGTGGCGGGCGTCTTCTCGTCGTCGAAGGACATGGTGGATGCCATGACCAAGGCAATGCAGGGCATGGGCTACTACGTGGTGATGGCGTTCTTCTGCTCGCTGTTCGTGTACGCCTTCGGCACGTCCAACATCGGCGCGCTGCTGGCGGTGAAGGGCGCGGCGGTGCTCAAGGCGCTCGCCCTGCCCGGCGGCGTCACCATCGTGGGCATCATCTTCCTGACGGCGTTCGTCAACCTGTTCGTCGGCTCGGCCAGTGCCAAGTGGGCGCTCCTGGCGCCGATCTTTGTGCCCGTGCTGATGCAGGTGGGCATCTCGCCCGACCTGACGCAGGCCGCCTACCGCGTGGGCGACTCGTCGTCGAACATCATCACGCCGCTGATGCCGTACTTCCCACTCGTGGTGGTCTACTGCCAGCGCTATGTGAAGGACACGGGCATCGGCACGCTGACGTCGCTGATGCTGCCGTACAGCATCGTGTTTTTGATCGCGTGGTCGGCGTTTCTGCTGATTTACTGGGCCATCGGCCTCCCGCTCGGTCTGGGCGCAGCCTACGGCTACCCCGCGCCGTGATCAGCGTTGATTGCTTCGGGGGATGAGCTTGTCTAGCCGCTGCTGGATAATCTCGTCGCGCCTGGTCTCCCGGTATTCGAGGCGGCGGCTCATGATGTCGATCTGGTCTTGGAGGCGGTCAATCTCGTCGCGGCGGTTCTGCTGTTTGAGGTCGAAGAGACGCGTCAGGGTGGCCTCCAGCTCCTGACGGTAGCGTTGCTCTGCCTCGCCCTCGGATACGCGGCGGAGCTTGAGCGCCAGCTCTTGAGTACGCCTTTCCAGTTGCGACTCTTGCAGCATGCGGTCGTACAGCTCGATGTCGGCGTTGCGCACGTCGCGGTAGTACTCTTCGACGACGGCATGGGGGAGCGCTTCGGCTACACGCCGAGCCTCCTCGACCTGGTAGATCATCTGCGCCGCCACCTCCGTCATGGCCTGCCCTTGCTCGTCGCCGCGCTGCATGCCGTAGCGTTCGAGCGCGATGGCCTGGGCCTGCACGTAATGGAGCTGCGCCTGCATCTGCTGTACATGCGGCCCCACCAGCGTGCTCGCCTCTCTGCTGAGTGTCAGCCCGGGCGCCCGCGTGAGGAAGCTGACCTGCTGCGGCGCGCTCTCCATGCTGCGCGGGCGGTAGGTTACCTGCGAGGCCGACGGTGGCATCGGCATACGCCGCACCCGATCTTCGAGCAGCACGTACTGCTCGCCGCCCAGTGTGAGCAGGGGCGTTCCGCCCGTTGTGTCAAAGACGAGGCGGATCTGCTCAAAGCCGTTAGCCTGCAGCTTCTCAAGCAGTACCGGGTCTTCGAGCTTGTTGCCATCGAGGAAGATCTGGCCCTGCTCTACCACGAGTGTGCGCGACTGCGAGAAGCCCGCCAGCGGCAGCAGCAAGCCCAAGACAGCCCACAACCATACCCTATGTCGCCCCACGCTCATCCGTCGTCTACGTTGCGTCTTCAACTGGTGCCGAGTCGCCTAGCGTTGCTGGCGGACCTGCTGGATGCCCGTCTGCCCCATCGGCCGTGGCGCGGTGGTGGCGCGCGTCCCCGGCAGCATTTCGAGCGGCATGGCTGGCGTGTCCCACAGCGATTGCGTCCGTTGGTCCAGCTGCTTCAGGCGGTGATGCAAGTCGATCACATCCTCGGTGTCATCCCAGGCCAGCGCCGAAGTCGCCGGGATGGCCGTAGCAGCTTGGTCCACAGGCGCCACGGCTGAAGGCGCACCGGCTTGTTGGAACAGCTCGGGGTTAACCTTCATGGTCACCGCCGTGGTGTCGGAGGGCGCTGTCGTGGTGCGATCTACACTGAGGCCGACGGCGGCGATCACGACGGTCAGCGTGCCCACGAGCACGGCCATGCGCTTCCGCAAGGAGCGACGCTGTGGTGCCACGGGCGTCCGCTGGCTGCGCGACCGCAAGCTGGTGTGCGTAGCGGCAGGCGTCTCGCCAAACGCGGCCGCCTGCATGATCTGGTCGAGCACGGCGGCATCCGGGCGCGCGGGCTTGCGCAGGTCCAAGCGGAACTTGGCTTCGCTGAGCGCGGCGTACTCGGCACGCGCCTCGGCATCCGCGTCCAGGCGCTGCTGCAGGTCGGCGGCGTCGGAGCGTTCGCCGTAGAGGTGCTCTATGAGTGGTAAACGATGGTTCATAAGCGGTGTCTTCATGCGATGTCAGTGGAGGCGGTGTACCGATTGGACTTGACCATCATGCGGCGGAGGTTGAGCAGGGCATAGCGCATGCGTCCCAGGGCCGTGTTGATGGAGCAATCGGTGAGCTCCGCGATCTCGCGGAAGGTGAGGTCGGATTCTTGGCGCAGCAGGAGCACTTCGCGCTGCTCCGGCGGCAAGCGGTTGATGCATGTTTCGAGCCAATCGCCTTCGGTATCCCAATGCAGGGTCTCGTCGGCGTGCGGCGCATCGTCAGAGAGGCGGTCCCAGAACGACACCTCATCGTCGCCGTCGCCGCTGCCCACGTCCTGCCACTTCTTGCGGCTGCGCAGATGGTCGAGCGCGGCGTTGCGGGCGATGCGCATGGCCCAGCCGAGCCAGCGCCCCTGGCGGGTGTACGACCCGCGCCGGTTTTGCATCGCGGCGATGATGCGCAGGAAGGTCTCCTGGAACAGGTCGTTGGCGATGTCGCGGTTGCGCACCATCCCCAGCAGGTAGCCGAAGATGCGTTCTTGGTGGCGCTCCACGAGGGTGCGGAAGGCCAACTGGTCGTTGGCTTCAAGGTACCGCTCTACGAGCTGTTCGTCCGAGGGAGACATGAATCTGGGGGTTGGGCTGCGAAGCGCGTCGGGCGCAGGTGCCGTAGTCAACGGCGCACACCAGCGGCTTAGTGTATACGGCGTGGAAAAATCAGTTTCCGTACGCGCCCTTTCCGTGACGAGATGCACGCTGGCACCCGGTTGTGCCCTGTAGCCGTCGCTTTTTGCTACAGCACCAGGTCCAGCACATCGTGCAGCCGCTCCACGCCCGTCACCTTCAGCCCTTTGGGCACCGTGACGCCCTTCGTGTTGATCTTGGGCACCACGGCCTGCTTGAAGCCCAGCTTGGCGATCTCCTTGAGGCGCGACTCGATCTGACTCACCGCCCGGATCTCGCCGCCCAGCCCCACCTCGCCCACGAGCACCGTGCTGGAGTCGGTGGGGATGTCGCGGAAGGACGAGGCGACGGCGATGAGTGCGCCCAGGTCCACGGCGGGCTCTTCGAGACGCACGCCGCCCGCCACGTTGAGGAAGACGTCGTTGCGGCCCAGGACAAGCCCTTCGCGCTTTTCGAGGACGGCCAGCAGCATCTGGAGGCGGCGGTTGTCGAAGCCGCTGGTAGCGCGCTGTGGGTTGGCCTTCTTTTTGCCCATGGCGCGGCGGAGGAGGTCGGCCTCGCCCAGG
>JBCCMF010000025.1:0-24730 GCA_039026435.1 Bacteroidota bacterium | reverse complement strand
CGGCAAACGCATGAAGATCACGCTCTCCTGCGACCATCGCATCGTGGACGGCGCCGTCGGCGCGCAGTTCATCGGCACCGTGCAGCGCTACCTCGAAGATCCGCTCAACCTGATGCTGTGAGGGGGTGCTCGCTCCGCTCGCGGTTCGGTCTTGGGACGCGCTGCGCGCTTTGGGTCTTCGGGGCGGCACGGCTGAGCGCTCAGGCACACTGAACGTGAGAAGCCGCTTCATCGTTGGGATGGGGCGGCTTCTTTCATGCGTCGAAGTAGGCGCACGCCATGCGCCCCTACAGGACGCCACAAGCTCTATCGGGGGCACATGATTCGGATTGCACACCTGTCGGATGTTCACTTTGGCAAGATCGGGCACGCGGGCATCGTCGATGCGATCGTGGCGGATGTGAACGAGGCCCAAGCGGACCTCGTCATCGTCTCGGGTGATCTGACGCAGCGGGCGCGGCACCGCGAGATGGCGCCAGCGCGCGACTTTCTCCAGCGTTTCGACGCCGAGGTGATGGTGATCCCCGGCAATCACGACGTACACCCGTGGTGGCGACCTGAGCGTCGGCTGTTCACGCCGCTGCATCGCTACAAGCAGTACATCAGCCGTGACCTTCGGCCGCACATCGAACGGGATGGGCTGTCGGTGTTGGGGCTGTCGTCGGCGCACGGGTGGACGGTGAAGGGCGGGCGGCTGCGCCGCGCAGACCGGGCGTTTGCCGCGCAGTACTTCGCGCACCAGCCGGAGGACGCGTTTCGCATCCTAGCGGTGCATCACCATCTGACGCCACTCCGCGCGATGGGCAAGCACGACCTCATCCGAGGGCGCCAGCATCGCCGGGCCATGCTGACGGCGCGCATCGACCTGGTGCTGTGTGGCCACCTCCACATCTCGCACGTGGCCCAGATCCCCGTGCCGGGGCGCGAGCAGCCCATCGTCATCGCCAGCGCAGGCACGGCGACGAGCACGCGGGGCCGGAAGTCGAACAAGGGCGTCAATTACTACAACCACATCCTGCTGACCGACAACCACTTTGTAGTCGATGAGCGCCGCTTCGATACTGAGCGGGTCATCTACGAGACCGAACGTCAAACTCGCTTCACTCGGGCTACTTGACGAGCATCATGCGGCCGGAGGCCTGCTGGGTGGTTCCTGCGGACGTGGCACGGATACGGTAGATGTACGTCCCCGACGCCCAAGCGGAAGCGTCAACCGTAATCGCGTGCCGGCCAGGGGCATACAAGGTGTTGGGCTGATCGAGGACGCGGCGGCCCAGGATGTCGAAGACGTCGAGAGTAACTTCGGCGGCTTCGGGCAGGCTGAAGGGGATGGCCGTGCTGGGGTTGAACGGGTTGGGGTAGTTGCCATGCAACTCGAACCGTGCGGGCACCTCATCCGCAGCCTCGGGCTCCACCCCTGTGACGATGTTGCCCAGCCGCAGCGAGCCGTCGGGCAGGATGAGGCTGACCGTAAGCGCCCGCGACGTGGCCGCGGCGGGCGGCGGCATGGCGAACCCAGCGAGCAGCGCCGTGACCGACTGGCCGCCAAGGCCGTCGAGGTTCAGCGTACTGGCCACATACTGCTCCTGGCTGGCCGGATCAAGCACGCCCACAACCTGCTGCGTCGGCTCGAAGTCGGAGACGCGGAGCGCGTCGCCAAACGCCCAGCCTGTGGCGAGCGGTGCGCTGCCGAAGAAGTCAACCAGGGTCCCGGGTGAGACGTCGGGTGCGCCGTGGAGGAAGGTGACCGCTACCTGGCTGGGGGCCGTGGGAGGGCGGGTCTCGAACGTGCGCCACTGGGCCGCATCGTCCATGCCGAGCGCTACACTCACGTGATGGCGGTTGTTGGTCAACGTGACCGCTTCGGTGTGGAAGGCCTCGGCTGCGCTCTGGCTGCTCGGCGGCGCCAGCGCCAGGTCGAAGGCGGTAGTGGTGATCCCGTCGAGGCGCAGTCGGATGCGGTCGCTCCCTTGGCGGAACGCCAGGTTGTCATGCAGCAGCTGGCCGTTGATGTAGACGTCGAGTTGACCGTTTTCCAACGTTGGATCGTTGTGGACGACCTGGAGCGACGCTTCGCCGTCAGGCGTTGTGGTGGGCGTGGCAACACCCAGCACCCACGGCGTCGCGCTGAGCAACTGGTCGGTACCGCCGAGGCGCAGCAGCTGGTCGGTGTTGCTGGCTCTGCCCGCCAGTGCTGACCAGGGCGTGTCCATACGCTCGGCCCTCCGGCGCAGGAGGCGCGCCGAGGAGGCGTTGGGCATGGAGGAGGGCGTTGCCACTTCCACGTCGTACCGCATGTCGCCGCCCATATCTGTTGCGCTGCGCAACGTCCAGTGGAAGGGACGTAGCGTGATCAGGCTGGCGCCTCTCCCCGACGAGATGGGCAGCCCGTTCACGCCAATAGGTGTGGCATCAACGTGGGTGGCGGTTACGTCGGTGGCAGCGGGCAAGGGACGGTCTGGGGCGAAGGCGAGGGGCGCGTACGTCATGGCATCTCCCAAGGGGAAGGTCACGGCTGTGGCATGTCCTGCGGTGAGCACCCGGACCAAGGTACCGCGCACGTGGCGCGGCAGCGCTGTGCCGTCGGCGCGCTGGAACCCGTCGCCGCGGCCTGCCAGCACCAGCTGGTGCTGGTCTGTGTCCACGATGCCGCCTTCCAGGAGGAGGTCGCCATTGAGCCGAAGCGATACAGGGGATGCCTGGGCGGAGGCGATGCGGAGGCGCGGCGGCGTGCCATCGTCGCCAGCGGCTTGGTTCAGCCGCAAGCTGCTGATTTCTTGCGACCCGCTGTCCAGCGCCAGGGTCTGCGCCGTGCCCGTGAAGGCGAGCGACAGGTTGCGTCCTACGTTGCCTGCGAGGCGAATATCGGCGCGGCTCTGTAGGCTGCTGTTGAGCGCATCGCCGTCTATCGTGATGTCACCTGTGGTTTCAACATTGAGGCCACCGAGCAGCCGAGAGTTGGGGGCCGTGTACAACGCGTCGCCCACCTGTAGCGTAGCCAGTGCGCCGCTGCTCACCGTGCCACTGGCCAAGGTAGCCGCGCCCGTCACCGACAGCGCGTGCCCCGCGAGGTTGAGGCCTGCGTCTGGATGATCGTTTTCGATGAGCAGCCTACCCACGGTACGCGGGGCATGCAGGCTGAATCCCGCCGTGCTCAGCGGGTCCTGCTGGCCCAGGTCAACGTGCAGCGTGTCGATGGCAGCATCTTCGGGCCACAAGCTATCTGTGCTGGTGATGCCGTGGATGGGACTGCCCGCATAGAAGTCAAGCGAGCCCGTCGTCTGATAGGGTGCGGAGGCCGCAGTGGTAAGCTGCGGTGCCGCATCGGCATCGAGACCCATCAGCACAAGGTCGGCATCGTCTGCGAACGTGAGGGTGTCGCTGAGCGACAGGCGGCCACCGTACACCACCACGCGGTCCTGGACGCTCAGCGGGTCGGTGATCGCTACGGTGTTTGGCGAGCCGAAGGCATCTCCCGCCAGGACGATCAGCGACCGGATGCCGACGGCACGGGGCGGTACCTCGAAGCCCGAGGGCAGCGTGCCGTCGGTGAAGCGGCGGTTGGTGCCTGTCAGGTCGCCGTCATCCAGGTCGTAGGCCACGTCCACAGGGCCTGAGAAGCGCGGCGCGGTGGAGAGACGGCCGGGACCTCGGCGCAGTACAACGCACCCCTGCTCAAAGCGCAGGCTGCCTTCGGGTAACATGATGTCATGGCCTTGCTCGCCGAAGGCCAAGCGCCCCACCAGCGTCAGCGCCGCCGTATCATCGGGGCGCGTGAGGGCCACGGGTCCGTTGAGGCGCAGGTGGTGGACGGTGCCTTCGCCCGAGAGGCGCAGCGTGGTGGCGTCGCCGCCTGAGAGGACGACCTCGCCGTAGGCGTCATCGCGAAAGGGAAAGGCGTTATCATCGCGAAACGCCTTGCCGGGGACCGTTGGAAAACGGGGCGCCGCATCATGCACCACCCGGCCATTGCCGATTTGGAAGGCGTCGGGGATGTTGCTTTCGAGCAACACGTCGTGCGGTCCAAAATCGGCAGTCCCTTGCGTCACGATGAAGGGCTCATCGAACAGGCGCACGAGAGGAGGCGCGGCTGTGGCACTCGTGAAGCGTACTTGGCCGCGCTCTTCGGCCACGTCGATGGCCAGCATCGCTCGGAAGAAGTTCAGGTCTGAGCCAAGCTGCACCTCCACAGGGCCCGTCAGCTTGACCGTCCCGCCTTGTTGAGACGTCGCACCCTGGATCAGGTCGCCCAGCGCATCGTCCGATCCTGTGCCATCGGTGTCGTAGGCCCACAGCGTGCCGTCGTGGGTCAGGGTGGAGGTGCCCAGGATCACGTCGCCGTTGACCATGACGAAGGACCGGCTCACCGTCACATCTCCCGACAGAAAGAGGTCATCGGCGGCACTGCTACTGAGGTCGGGGTCGAGCTTGAGGTGGGGGATGGGCGAGGCTGCCTGCACTTGGCCCGAGCCGCGAAACACGATCGTCCCCGCCTCCGAAGTGGCCGGGGGCGCGGCCAGCGTGTCACGCCGTGCGGCAGCGAGCGCCTGCGCCACATCGGCGGCTGAGACGCTGGTCTCCACCGTGGCTTGATCATCCAGCGCGAGTGCTGCACCATCAAGCAAGGCCACGGTGCCTGTGCTGCCCATGTCGAGCAGGCCTGCGGTCATCGCCATCTGCCCGCCGCGTGCGATCTCCAGCACGCCGTCAACGGTGAGCTGCCCATCGGCAACGCGCAGCTGGCTGATCTGCGTGGCCGTCGCACGGGCGTCTACGGCAAGCGCGCCGCGCACGAGCTGTATCGACCGCACGCGCCGGAGGCCGTCCAGCATGAGCGTGCCCTCCGTATTGACCACAAGCGTGTCGATGAGCGGTGTCGCCAGTTGGGCCGTGGTGCGCAGCGTGCCGCTGCCTGTGCTGGCGACGGTCCCGCTGGTGACGGCGCCCTCCAGGCGGTGGTCGGCATCGAGGCCTGACAGCCGCAGTTGGCGCCCGTCCAACTGAACCACACTGCCTGCCGCCACGGTGAGGTTGCCCAGCACCTCCACATCGCGACTGAAGACGACGCCCGCACGTGCTGGCGTGTTGAGGGCGTCGATGGCTTCCGCGGTCAAGTGGTGGACCTGGCTGGGGTGCGCGACCTCGTCAACCTGGAAGCTCTGCGTGAGGGCGCCCGTATAGGTCAAGTCATACACGGCGCCGTCAGGGTTGAAGGCGCCGCCGCCTGCCGCGTCGATGAACCAGCCGCCGTCGGCACGCCCACCGGTGCCCACAGCATCGCTCAGGTTGCGTGTGAGGTGAGGGCGGTTGTCGTTGGTGGCCTCAAGCAGGAACGGCTGGCCGTTGAGGTCTAGGCTGCCCACCTGAAACGTGAGTTGCCCTGCGAGCCGAGGGATGGCGCCGGGTGCCAGCTGCACAGCATCGAGGTCGCTGCTCAGGTTCACGGTCACATCCCCAAAGAGGCCACGGCCGTCAAGGCTATGCTGCGCGCCGGGCGTGGCCGGACCCGTGAACGCGACGCCACCGGTGAACTGCCCATTGTTGCGTAGTATGGGCGTGACGGTTCCTCCAGTAAGGCGTACGGCGGTATCCCCAAACTGCAGCATGCGCCCGCTACCGATGGCCAACTGGTCGCCGATGTTGAGCTGGGCGGCTTGCACATCGACCGCGCCTTCTCCGTCTGGGGCGAGCAGGCGTGCGACGTCGAGGGGTTGATTCGACGCGAGCTGCACGGGATCGGTGCTCTGGAGGATGAGGATCGCCGCGGCGCTGTTGAGGGTGCCGCCTGTTTGGAGGAGCGAGCCGTGTAGCGGCAGCGCCGTATCGCTAAGGTTCAGTGTGCCGCCCGTCACGTCGAGGTTGCCCAAGATGGGAGCATCGGTGGACCAATCGAGCGTACCGTCCTCAAGACGCACGGTTGGAAACGTCCACGATGCGGGCACCGCTACGGTGCGTGCGGCCTCTGAGGCGAAGCGCAGCACCGCCGCTGGAGCCGAGGCGAGCACGCCGCCCGTGGCTTGCAGCCCTCCCGAGAGGGTGATACGCGCCGTTGGCGCCAGCGTGAGCGTGCCGCTCTGCAACTCCAAGTCTGTCGTTGCCAGCTCCGTTGCCACGGTGGGCGTACCCGCCACGCGGACGGCCGCCGCCTCAACCGAAGGCCCGGCAAGGCGCTGGTCGGTGCCTGTAAGCCGCACGGTGCCTGCTGGCGCGGTGATGGCCGCATCGGAGCTGCCACTGACCGCGCCATCCAAGGTGAGCATGTCATCGGTGGTGAGGCTGAACGTTCCGCTGACCATCTCCATGCTGCCCGCCACAGTGAGGCTCGATGCCGTCTGCACGTCGCCCTGGATCTGCAGGCTGGGGAGTGGCGTCTCGGCAAAGCCTACGATCTGCTGCAGCTGCGTCCCGCTGAACGCGAGCACCGTAGCGGGCGGCACGTCAAACGCGCCGTCCCGACGTGTCAGGTCACCTTGCAGGACGAGCTGGAGGTCGGGTGCCGCCTGGAGCTGCCCGGCCTCCATTCGTAGTTGGCCGAGCGACGTGACGGTGCCGCCCAACTGTACGGCCTCAGCATCGGGCACATCGATGGTTAACGTGCGTGCGGTGAGGGTGGTGGGCGCGACGCGCTGTGTGCCCGCCGTGATGCGCACGTCTCCGGCGGAGGCATCGACCGCGCCAGCGCCCGTGAGTGGCGCGGCCAGCGTGAGGAGCGCCTCGGGCAGTAGCACGAGCCGTCCATCGCCCAGGGTCGTGGGACCCTCCAGCGTCAGGGCGCCATCTAGGTTTAGCGTGGCGCCGTTCAACGG
Organism: Bacteroidota bacterium; assembly: GCA_039026435.1. Taxonomy (GTDB): domain Bacteria; phylum Bacteroidota; class Rhodothermia; order Rhodothermales; family JBCCMF01; genus JBCCMF01. The sequence continues at coordinate 17,924 of JBCCMF010000025.1, read as the reverse complement.
CAGCGCCGCAGGCAACGCGAAGCCCGAGGGGGCCGCCAGCGTGTGCTCGCCCGCCGCAAAGTTAACTTCTGAGGTTGCCGACGCCGCGATGGTTCCATCAAGCACGGTCAGGTCACCGCCCAGATTCAGCGATTGCGCGTCCGCCAGCGCAAGCGTCCCAGACTGAAGCTGCGCCTCCCCGCCGATGCGCAGGGTGGGCGTGCCCGTCCACGCCAGCGTGCCCGAGGTGTTAAGCGTAAGGGAGCCTGCGACAGCGATGGGTGACGGCGCGTTCAACGTTGCGCCGCCGCTCTCAACCACGCTGAGGGCAGCGTACGAGCCCGCTTCGAGGAGCACGTCGGGAGCGGCGACCACGGTTCGGGGCAGCGCGCCTCCGCCGAGCAGGCTGAGGTCCCCTGTGAGCCGCAAGGCGCCCGATGTGCTGCTTATCGTGCTGATGTTGCGGTACTGCGCCGTGGCGTCGGAGAGGGTGAGGTCGTGCACGCCCAGGTCGAGCAGGCCGCGGTTGTCGAGCGCGAGCGGGGCGGTGGCATCCGAGAGGAGCGCTACCGGCCCCTCTAACTGCACGGTCCCGGCGTTGAGCAGTGCGCCGCGGAAGGTCAAGGGCGCGGCTGCTGTGCCGAGTCGGAGTGCGCCCGAGCCCTGATGGTCGAGCACCGCCGACGACAGCGGCGTGTCTGTGGTGATCGTAGGCAGCACCAAGGGTCCGTCCCCCGACGTCGTCAGGCGCGCGCCTGTATCTAACGACAGCTGCGCAATGCTGACCGCGCCCGAGCTGGCGTGCGACAGTAGCGGAAGTGGCGCCGTGGCGCTTCCGCCAACCTGGAGGCCGCCATCCAGCAGTAGTGATGCATCGTCACGTGTGCTGAGTACGGGGGGAGCAGGGACAGCTGGCGCGGTGACGCGTACGGCATCCAAGAACTGCACGGTTCCCGAGCGCACCTCTATCCGCCCGGTCGTCAGCGCAAGGGGGGTGCCTAGTGTGAAGTCCCCTGCCGTGTCGAACAGGAAGGCGCTCGTGGCGTCGGGCGCTAGTTGTCCTACCCCCAGCTGGGTGGCTCCAGGCGCGTAGCGGAACGTACGGGGCGCCTCGCGAATCGTGGGGGTACCCGTGATCTGTCCTTCGGCAAGGACGACCGCCGCTGTGTCAGGGGCGGCGGTGGAGCCGCGCACATAGGCTGGGTTGCCCACGCTGGCTTCTATGGTCGTCGCTACGTTGCCGAAGTCCAGCGTGCCGGAGCGCAGCACGAGCGAATGTAAAAACGTTGTGGCGTCAGGGGAGGCCTCGGGCGTGTTGGTGATGCCCTCACCCAAGGCCAGGGTCGCTGTTCCCATCGGCAACGCAGGCGCCTCAAACGCGATCGTTTCCGACCCAACGTCGAGGACGAACGCGCCTTCGGAGAAGCGAACTTCGGTGTTGAGGGCGAACGGGACCAGCACGAAGGTCATGGACTTGGCCGCGGCCAGGCGGATACCGTCGCCATCCTGGCCCAAGTAGTACTCGCCTGCAGCCACGCACACCCTAGCGCCGTCAGGGAGCGCTTCAAAGGCGAATTCAAGCGATCGGAGCGGCTGGGCCTGGCTGCCGTCGTTCGTGTCGGCGCCGTCGGTCACGTTGAGAAAGTGGTCGCAGTCTTGGGCATGCACCACAGACGCATACACAGGGAGCAGAAGGCCGCAGAAGAGCAGAGCAGTGCAAAGACGCATAGGCGAAGGCGAACATGCGAGAACGTGCGTGGGCGTTACACGATGGATGGAACAAGCACCCATCAGCCCTGCATTAAGCACTGGGCGACGTAAGACGTTCCTGCGGCTGGCATGCGGGCTCTTTGTCGTTATTTAACGATGATGAGTTGACTTTTGGGCCGTGGGCACCCAAATTAAAAAGCGGTGTGTCCATGCTACCAGCGCAGCCGTTTTGTAGGAACGGGCATCGGACGCCTTACCATTTTTCGAGAAGTTAGATTTCGGGTTGGGTACTTCCGCGCTTGGAAGTGTATCGGCCCAAACACTTCACTTTTCCCACGACTAGATTTTCCACCCCCACACTCTTGCTACTGCATTTCTCTATTTTGGCTTCCCAGCACAACACGCAGTCCTGCGGTACGGCCCGCGCAGCGCGCCTGTGCACGGGGTGGGCGCTAGTCTCCAACGAAAAAAACCAGAAGCGGCACTCGCGTTGAGTGGTGCTTCTTTTCCTTTAACCCTTACTCACCATACCTCACTGACTAAAGCCATGGAGGCACAGTCGATGATTAAAACAAAGCTACTACGGAGTTTCCGTTTGCTGGCGGCGTTGATGGTGGTAGTAGGCATGGCGGGGATCACCCCGGCGCTTGCCCAGCTATCCACGGTCTACGTCTCGGTCAACGGGAATAACGCCAACAATGGTGCGCAGCCTGACCAGCAGCAAGCTGGTGTTGGTCCCGTGGCCTCGCTTGCGAACGCTCTCACCAAGGTGGGCGCGAACGGTACCATTGTGGTACAGGCGGGCACATACGCCGCTGGCGGCGCGGTCAACTTCAACCAAGCGGTCTCGCTGCAGGTCACGCAGACCACAGTGAACGGCGCTGCGGTCACCGTGGCGGTTATCCCTGACGCTGTTACGGTGAATGCCGATGTGACCATCTCTGGTGGCAATGGTACATTCAACTGGGGCGGTGCGGTCACGCTGGCCAGCAACACGCTCACCTTGGGCGCGGCAAGCATCTTGACCATCAGCAGCAACAACGTGACGATCAACACGGGCACGATTGCTGGTGTGGCACCCGTCTACACGGGCACGGTCAACCTCCTCTACCAGGGTGGGACTACCCTCACGGCAGGCCTGGAAGCGTCAACGACGCAGTCCCTCAACGTGACGGTCAACGGCGCCAACACGCAGGTCACGCTCAGCAAAGCGTCCATCAACAACGTTGCGCTCTCCAACTCGGGCACCAACTCGCTGACGCTGCCCTCGACCACAGAGATCACGGGCGCCGTGGCCAACGGCTCCACCATCTCGATTGCTGGGGCAGTTACGCTGGCTACGCAGCTGAGCAACCCCGCTGGCAACCAAACCCACACGCTGGGCACGTTCAACACGGGCGGCATGGTTACGCTGGATCCGGTCATCACGACAACCAACACTGGCGCGATCGTCGACAATACCATCGACGGCCTCACAGGTGTCCTGAACAACAAGCTGATGATTGTTGAAGGGATCATCAACCAGACGGGCGCGCTGACGACCAAAGGCTTCGAGCAGTCTGACGTGGCGATCTACAACCTGGGCGTGAACACGCTGACGGTGATGGATGGCGACTTCATGATCGCCAAAACGCAGTCGGCACAGTTCAATGGTGCACAGGGCACGCTGGCCTTCACGGGTACGGCTGCTGATGGCATGTTCGATCCGCTGGATCAGGCCTTTGAGATTGGCAACCTGACGATCAACAAAGCCAACCGTACCATCACGGCGGCTCAGGACGTGACCGTCAACAACAACCTGACGGTTACGACCAACTCGACCTTGAATCAGGGTGGTAAGAACTTCACCGTTGCAGGTGGTGCCGTCAGCACCGTTGACGTGGATGGTACGATCAGCAACGGCACGACGACGTTCGACCTCGGCACGGGTGCTGCTGGCGCCTTCACGCTGAGTGGCACGGGCACGCTGGCCAACATCACGGTAGAGGACCCGGTTACGGCTACAGAGAACAACAGCTTCTCGGGCACGCTTGACCTGAAAGGCGCGGGCATCAATATCACGGGTACAGCCCTGACGCCGCTCACGAACGCTATGGTCATGCGTAACCTCGCTGCTGCGGCTTCTACGGCCCTCGTCGGGCCGTTCAACACGCTGGCCAACAACATCAACGCGTTCGACCTGACCTACTACGGCGGCACCAACAACGGCGCCAACCTAGCTGTCAGTGGCGCGAATGGTGTAACAGGTACGGAATACGCCGCCTCCGGCATCCGTAACCTGAGCTCAATGGAGATCGCAGGCGCAGCCACGACAACGGGCAATGCGACCATCTCCGGCACGGTTAGCATCATCGATGGCTTCAGCTTTGGCAATGGCAATACGGCTACCCTCACGGGCGACAGCCAGAGCCACACGATCGCTGGTTCGCTGGAAGACAATGCAACGGTACTTGGCGATGGTGTCACTATCACGGGTTCTACAGTTGCTGGTGCTAACAACGGCGACCTCGCTGGTGTTACTGTAGGTACTGATCCTGGTGCCAACGCCAACACGGGTAGCCTGACGCTGACGAGCATTCAGCGAATCGAAGGTCCGCTGGAGGTCAAAGAATCCTCCACAGCTTCGCTGGGCATGCAGGGCGACCTGACGGGCGACGCCAACAACGGCGAGATCACCGGCGGTATCATCGTTGGCGCTATTGCAGCGACCGCCAACAGCACGACAGCACTGACCCTGACGACGAATGCTGCTACAAACGGCAACGTCACTGTTAACAACGGTGCCGTGAACTTCGGCGCATGGAACCTGACGCTGCTTGACGCTCTGGCGATGTTCACGGGTGTCAACCAAGTGAACAATGCCAACACCTTCAGCTTCACGGCTTCGACGGGTGCCCTGATCTTTGGACAAACGGGTACGCTGGACGTCAAAGGCGCTACGCTTCCTAACCTGACGAACAACGGTGCCCTGACGCTGGCTACGGCTGTGACCATCAGCGGTCTCTATGATGCAAATGCCAACCTGACCGGTGCAAACAACGTTAGCCTCACACTCTCTGGCAACGCTGACTTCGCCGACACCTTCGTGGGTACGTTCGTCGGCACAGGCGCTTTCGTCACGACGGGCACGACGCTGACCGTGAGCGGCAACAACGCTGCTGGCGTGATGGCCACGCTCACCGACCTGACGGTGAATAGTGCGACCACAACCTCGATTGCGACGAGCAATGCTGACGCGAATAACAACGCAGGCACGCTCACGGTGACCGACTTTACCCACACAATGGGTGGTTTTGCACAAGACGCCAACTCACAGGTTATCATCACGGATAACTTCAACTACGCGGCGGGCACTTACACGTCAGCAGGTGGCTTCTTTACCTTCGGTAATGGCGCTGCTGCCCCAGGGTTTGCACTGACCGGTACGCCAGCTGCAGCGAAGACCGTTACGATCCCTGTCGTACGCGTCGACGTTGGTGGCGGTAACAACTTGGTCGTTGGAAATGGCGAGACGCTGGCGATTGGAACCACCGCAGAATTCCAGACGGGTGTGCTGCAGGCCAACCAAGGTGCTGTGACGATTGCGGACAACGCCAACATCCGCGTTGAGACGCAGCAGCCGCTGCAAACAGCTGGTGCCAACCCGGCTGGCACGGTTACGGTAGGTAACAACACCAACGTCACCTACGATCTGCCAGGAGCCGCGGTTGCAATCACCCCAGGTCTCGAACTGATGACCAGCGTGAACTCGCTCACGCTGGTTGGCAACGACAACCTGCAGATTGGCGGTACGACGAGCATCACAGCCAACACGTTTACGGTCGGCACTGGCGGTAGCATCACGTTCAACGCTGCGGCAAACGGCGGTACAGCCATCGTGAATGCTGGCGGTACGGTTAATGTAAGTAGCCCCAATGCCTTCCCAACGCGCGCTATCACGGCCCCTGACTACACGCTTGCTATCAGCGATGGGGCACCCGCTCCTGAAGTCGCACTTCCTGACTTTGCCTATGTGGGTACGCCCACCACGGTGCAGGTAAACACAAACGCACAGCTGCAGCTGCCTGCAGACAACGTTGCTCCAACTGGCGGTATGTGGTCGTTCAACCAGTTGACGACGGGTGGTAGCGGCAACGTGGACATCAACGGCCGCGGCATCAACATCGCAGGTAACACCACGTTCGGCGGCAGCAATCCGTTTACCAACTCGCGTGCAGCATCGACGCTGTCCTTCACGGGTGCTGCTCAGACGGTAGCTCTAGGCGGTAGCTTAGGTACGGCTGCTGGTGGCATCTTCGCAGGTGTCTTCAACCAGCTTGGCATTCCATCTGGCGCCAACGTGACCTTCAGCGGTGGCAACCTGATCCTCGCCGACCAGGTGCTTGACCAGAACAACACGATTGCCCCCATCCCAGGTGGTACACCGAACGGTACAGTTCCTCCAGCTGTTGGGCCGCCTAACGGTCAGGATGTAATCACGAACCTGCTCATCAACGGTGTTATGCAGATTACGGGCAACAACTATGTATGGTTGGGCCACAGCTACCTGCAGAACCGCAACGATGGCCAGCACGGTAACTTCATTCAAGGTTACCAGGGCTCAGGGGTGATCGTAGGTAAAGTGCGCAAGGCACTTGACCTAGTGCCCGGCACCAACGAGGAATTCGCCAACGTCGCCTTCCCAACGGGTACGGCAACAAGCGATGACCGCACATTCCGCATGTTCTTCCCGAACGCGGATGATCTCGGTACTCCTGCTCCGCAGACTGACCTGATCCTGGAAGTTGAGCATCTTGCCTTCCCAACGGTTGCAGCACGTGGTGCTGTTGGCGTCCCGCCGACGAGCCTCAACTACTGGAACGTTCGCACCCTGTCGGGTACGCTCTCGCCGACCGAGAACTATGACATCTCTGTTGTGGAAGGCGGCCTGAACGTGCAGAACGACATCGCTGACGCCACGCTGAGCCGCCGCTTCTCAGGCTCCACGGCCAACCCATGGGGTACGGCAGGCACGATGGGTGTTGACTACACGAACAGCGTAGACGGCAACGACGTACTGACGGTGACCGTGCGTGGCGCAGCTAGCGCCATCAACGCACAAGGCGTCCTCTTCGGCATCAACCTGCCGAACCAGCGTCCGGTGCTGACCACCTACACGTCGACGATCGCTGGCGCAGCTGGTCCTGCTGGTGCAGCGGCAAGCCCGCTGGCCTTCACCATCAACGAAGGTGAAGAACTGGATGTCAGCTTCGTCGCCACAGTTGGTTCTAGCTTCAGCTCGACTGAAGTAGACGCTACGGACAATGCTGAGCTGACACCAGACGGCTTCAAGTTCACGCCAGACTTCACGCAATCGGGTACGTATGCGTTCGTCCTGACGGCTGCTAGTACCGCTGATGCCAGCCTGGTGTCTGACCCGATCACGGTTAACGTGACGGTCAACAACGCCAACCAGCCGCCTGCCTTCACGGACGCAGCGACTACGGGCACGGCTACGGACGAAACGCCGTTCGTCTTCGACTTCAACGCCGCAGACGCGGATGGTGACGCCCTGACGTTTAGCCTCGACGCCGCATCGGCAGCGATTGCTAACGCCAGCATCGACGCCAGCACGGGTGAGTTTTCCTTCGCTCCGAGCTTCGCACAGGCTGAAGACGCACAGTTCCGTGCCGGTCAGGACTTCGTCGTGATCGTCTCGGACGGCAACGCTCAGGTACAGACGACGGTCAACGTCACCACGACCCGCAGCCGCGGCCTCTGTGACGTTGACGGTGATGGCGCAGACGCCGAAGGCAAAGCCTGTGACGCTGTAGACGCCTCGCTCGTCTTGCAGTCCGTCGCTGGTGGGATCACGCTGAGTGCTCCGCAGGTCTACGCTGCTGACGTGACGGGCGCCGCAGGCGTCACCGCGTTCGACGCCGCGCAGATCCTCCGGTACATTGTCGCCTTCGACCCAGCTACGATGACGGCACCGGCCGAATTCTTCGGCGCAGGTGCTCCGGGTGCGGCCAAGCTCGACGCAACGGGTACCATCGCCTGGGGTGAAGCTACCACGGCAGAAGATGGCAGCATTCTGCTGCCCTTGACGCTCACAGGCAACGTCAGCAATGTCTACGCCGTTCAGGTCGAGGCAGAAGTTGATCTGACGATGGGTACGCTCAACGGTGTTGATGCAAACCTGCCTGACGACTGGATGGTACAGCACCAGGTCAACGAAGACGCTGGTACCGTAACCATCGTAATGGCTGGCACCACGCCGCTGACCACTGGTGAAGTAGCTACCCTCGGCTTTGGGCTCAACAACGAGTCGGCCGTCCTTTCTGTGAAAGGTAGTGGCTTCCTCAACGAAGGGCTGGTTGCTGATCTGGCTGACGCCGAAGTGCGTCAGGTCCCCACGGACTTCGCCCTCGATCAGAACTACCCCAACCCGTTCAACCCGACTACCCTGATCTCGTACAGCCTGCCCCAGGCATCGGCTGTTACGCTGCAGGTCTTCGACATCAACGGCCGTCTGGTTCAGACGCTCGTCAATGGGTCGCAGGAAGCTGGTCGCTACAAGGTTGAGTGGAACGGTCGCAACATGTCTGGTGCCCAAGTCGCCTCCGGCCTCTACATCTATCGCGTCCAAGCTGACAACTTCAGCGCGGTCAAGCGGATGATGCTGGTCAAGTAATCATTGAGCCCTCGTGCGGGGTAGGGGAGTCATAGCGCACTCCCCTGCCCCCACGCTCAATGCTTCTATCGACTACACTCACAAATAGGTGACTGGCACCATGCAGAAACTTACACTGTCCGTAAAGCACTTTCTCCTACTACTGGTAGGGGTGCTCGTGCTGGGCAGTACCCTCAACCCTGCTGCGGCTCAAGTGAACGTGAGGATCGGCAGCGCCGATGTCCGTTCCGGCAACGACGCCCAGCTCGGCATTACCGTAGAGGGGCTGCCAGCCGACCAAGTGTTCTCTTATGAGTTCACGATTACATATGACCCCACGGTCTACACCATCACGAGCGGTTCCATAGCGGGCACCATCTCGGACGTTGGTAACAATACCCTGATTGCTCAGCAGATTGCAGGCAATCAGTTTCAGGTGATCTACGCCACCGACACAGCGCTAGCCGCTGGCGACGGTGCGCTCATTAACCTGAGCATTACGGCAGGCGCAGGTGCTACCGCACCGTCCGCCGTCACGTTTGATAGCTTCCGCTTCAACGAAGGCACGCCTGCAGTTAACATTATCGATGGTCAGGTCTTTGTGCCTGACTTCTCTGTCTCGTTCCCAGCCAATCAGGTCGAGAGCTTCGTAGGCAGCGTTACGGTTCCTGTGACTGCTGACGTTGATCTCTCGGCAGCTACGCCGGACATCTTCTCGATGGAGTTCACAGCAACGTACGATCCTGCTGTGATTACTGTCACAGATGTCCAGCCTGTTGCTACCGCACCGGTTGACGCCTCCGTACAGTTCAATACCAGTACGCCAGGCACCCTCGTGGTGGCCTACGCTCAAGGGGTTACCCCCTTTACGTTTGGACAAGGCGACGTGGTGCTGAACATCGAAGCCGATGTGGTTGCCTCTGGCGCGACCATGCTAGATTTCACGGCGTTTCGATTCAACGAAGGTAACCCCGCTGGTGCTGGTATCGATGGGATGTTGACTGTTGGCGCCACGCCTCCTGTTCTGTACTCGGCCAACCTCTCCGGTGTCAACGAAGTGCCGAACCCGGTGCTCACGATGGCCAGCGGCACGGTTGACCTCGCGTTCTCGCCAGACACGAAGCGTCTTGTGGTGACGGGTAGCTTTGCAGACCTGATGGGTACCTTCACGGGTGCCCCGGGTGCACACCTGCACGTTGGCGAAACGGGCACAAACGGCCCTGTCGAAATCGTGCTGGTCCCAACGTTGAATGCCGACGCTGACGGCGGCACCTTCGAGGCAGCCAACAACACCTTCACCCTCACGGATGCGCAGATCGCCATTCTGGAGGCCAAAGGGATGTACGTGAATGTCCACTCCACCTTCTCGCCTCCGGGCGAGATCCGCGGTCAGGTACTGCCTGCGGCTAACGTCGCCCCCACGGGTCCGGCGAATATCCAGCCCGGTGACGGCGCTGCGCTGTTCATAACGGGTCCGGGCGAGACGGAGTTTACGCCTTCCTGGGATGCCGCCACCGATGACGACGGCGATCAGCTGATCTACATCTGGCAGGTAGCGCTGGACGAAGCGTTCACCACCCTGATTCCCGAGCTCTTCCTGGGTGCAGGCACAGAGACGTCGCTCACGCTGACCTTCAGCGATGTCGATGCCATCTTTGATCTGTACGGGATCGACTTCGGCGATGATTTGGTGATCTACCACCGCGCGTGGGCCTCCGATGGGAGCCTGTTCACCGCTGGCGATGCTGCTCAGGTCACCCTGACGCGTGGCCCTGTTGACGTTGGCTTCTTGCAAGTCATCAACAACATCCAGGATGTGGATGACCTCGACATCTACGCAGACAACGTGGTCGATCCATTCGGCGCGTTCTTCGTCGATGGCGATGGCTTCTCTGAAGTTGCTACCGACCTCGAGTCGCTGGACGCTACAGGCATCATCCCAATGAGCGCAGGGGCAGCTACCGTACGCGTAGCCCTCGGCGGTTCGGGCGCCAGTAATGAGGAGTTCATTGAGGAAAACATCACTTTCGTGGCCAACGAAGGCGTTGTTCTGATACTCAATGGCCTGCTCCAGCAAGAGGTCGATGCCCTTGAGGCCCCCCTCAAGCTGATGGCCGACGATGACACGAAGGTTGAGATCAACATCGTCCACGGCTCCTTCGGGGCTCCGGCGGTTGATGTGAACGTGATCGACGAAACGCCCGCCCACGAGCTGGTGGTCAAACTTGCCGACGACCTCGCCTACAACACCTTCAATGGGTATGCCGCGGTTGACCCGCTGGCTTACAACATTGAGGTCACCACGGCCGACGGTAACACGCAGGTTGCGGTGTTCCGCCCTGAGCTCGACAACCTGTTCGACCTCTTGAGCGACAACGACGGCCCCACGCTGACCGTTGTCGCACAGGGCCTGCTCAACCGTGCAGGAACGCAGGAAGAGTTCACGCTGGGTCTCTACGACATCGATGGCAACCGGTACCAGCCGGCGAAAGTCACCGACGTTGAAGGCCCAGAGGGTGAGCTGCCTGACGAGTTCGTCTTGGAAGGTAACTACCCGAACCCGTTCAACCCGTCCACCACGCTCCGCTTCAGCTTGCCTGAAGCCGCAGAAGTGACGGTAGCCGTGTTCGATATGCTGGGCCGCGAGGTGATGGCTATGCCGATGCAGCAGATGGCTGCTGGTGCCAACCGCACGGTTCAGATCGATGCCGCCGCATTGGCCTCGGGTCTGTATGTCTACAGCGTGCGCGCTGTAGGGGTACAGCAAACCCATACGGCCACAGGTACGATGACGCTGATCAAGTAAGCGGAATCGATTCCTGAGTTTGTCCTTATCAGAAGGCTCTGGTGCACCTCGTGCGCCAGGGCCTTCTGCCGTTTTAGATCGTACCCGAGACGTGCCATGCACAGGCTTGTGCCCGCAGTCTACTACAGCAACGCGCACATCCCACTAATCGCATGGATGCTGCTGTCTGCGACTTCAGCATGGACGGGAACAGACATGACGCCGGGGCTGCTCATCCTAGCATGCGCGGGCGCCTTCATCGTCTACCAGATCGACCACAGCTGGCAAGTCTCACAAGCGGACCGCGTCAACCAGCCGGGCCGGGTCGATTGGATACGGCAGCACCAGCGCTACATCTGGCTGAGCTTGGGTATAGCTGTACTCGCGGCGGCGGCGGTGGCTTGGCGAAATGCGCATCTCGTCTCCCTTTCTGCAGGCGTGCTGGCCGGAATGGGGCTGGCCTACAGTGGGCTACGAGGCATCAAGCGCCGCCTACGTATCCCTTTCGTCAAGCCACTACTCATCACTGCGGTATGGGTCTACGGAACGGTGGTATGGCCGTTGGCCGTGTCGGGCGCGCAGCACAACCCGCCCCAGCATTCAGTCGTCGTGCTGCTTGTGGCGGTGCGTCTGAGCTGGATCGGGGTCAACGTCTGGCTCGCCGAAGGCGTAGACCACCCCGGTGATCTCCTAGACGGTATCGCAGCCATTCCGACGGGAATGCGGGGCGAAAAACAGCTCCTGCAGGCGAGCAGTCTGTTTGCCATACTGGGTATGACGAGTGTGATCGCGCTGGGGGTGACGACAGAGGCCTGGGTGCAGATGGCTTGGGAATTGATGGGATGGGCTGTTCTGCTCGGTACGGTCATGTACGCCTATACGCAGCGCAGACTGGACGCGCCCTCGCACCGCTGGCTACGCGATGTGCTCGTGGCATGGCCCGGAGGGATAACACTCTGGATCTAGGACGGCCCCACTGTGTACACCGCAGGGCAGCACGAATAGCCGTGTTCACAGGGCCCCTCTTTCCGTAAGCTACCGTGCTTTACACAGGTGCATACACCAAAACCGATCAGACGTAACCTATGCGCATCCTGCTGGTGATCATCTCCCTGGTCCTTAGCGTCAACGCCAAGGCGCAGGCTCAAGCCATCCAAGTCGATATGGACCATGCGACCTTTGCCTACAGCGAAGCGGAAGCCCTGCTGGAGGTCTACCTCGCCTTCGAAGCCGAAAAATTGAACTTTCAGGCGCATGAAAGCGGATTCAGTGCTGACCTGCCGTTTCAGATTGCGGTACACCGAGCCACGACAGCCGAACGGGCACTAGGCGAGGCCCCGGTCTGGCGCGACTCGACCGCGCTGAGCTTCGTGGTGGCCGATACCAGCCAAGTGTATCCGGGGCAGTATTTCTTGCATCAGGTGCGCACAACGGTACCACCGGGTGAGTACGAGGTCAACGTGAGCGTTCCTGCCGACGTCGTCTTTGAACGTACGGCGGTTGAGCTGAAGCGCGACGTGATCATCCCCGATTACGCCCAGCAGGAGCAGGCGTCGTTATCGGATGTGACGTTTGCCGGGCTCATTGAGCAGAGCACCGACCGAGAAAACCCCTTTTACAAGAATGGCTTGTTGGTGCGCCCGAACGCCAATCAGCTGTATGGCCTGGGCATGCCGCGCTTGTTCTACTACTTGGAGGCCTACAACACCGAACGGGTCAACAGCGGCGGGCCCTACACGATGTTCACGTACCTTGCCGAAGCCAACCGCCCGCAGCCTATGGACGGGTTCCAGAAACGTACAGAGCGGCAGCCCCGAGCCACGGATGTGATAGTGGGCTCGTTCAACATCGGCGCGTTGCCGAGCGGGTCTTACTTCCTACGCATCGTAATGCTCAACAACAGCAACGAGTCGGTGATAGAGCAGTCGCGGAAATTCTTTGTCTTCAACCCACAGGTGCAACGCGAGCAGGCAGCCAGCGCAGAGATGAGCTTTGAGTCCAGCACCTATGCAGCCATGCCGCAGGAACGTGTGGAGGCTCAGTTTGAGTACATCGACTACATCGCCAGTAGCCAGGAGCGCAAGCGCCTCAAAGGGATTCGCGACCTGGACGAGAAGCGGCGCTTCCTGATGAACTTCTGGACACTACGAGACCCCAACCCCAACACGCCCATCAACGAGTTTGAGGAAGAGTACTTGCAGCGTGTGCAGTTCGCGAACGAGCGGTATACGCAGCAAGGTCGGGAAGGCTGGAAATCGGACCGTGGCCGCGTGATGTTGACCTATGGTATGCCCACCGACATGCAGTCGCGCCTGTATGACCGTGGTACGCTGCCGCACGAAGTGTGGACCTACAACAACATCCCGGGCGAGGGGCAGTCTATCTTCGTCTTCACAGACGAGGACGGGTTTGGGCGCTTTGACCTCATCCACTCCTCTGTAACAGGCGAGATCCAGGAGTTCAACTGGCAGAACCGGGTGCGCCGCCAATAGAGGAGAGCTCGCATACTGTAAAAAGCCCACGGCTCTCCAGGTCGTGGGCTTTTTTATGATGGATAGCGCGCGTTACAGCCCTACCTTTTGACCCCCAACGCCCTCAGCATCAACCGTGCACACCCCAATTGTATGGAACCCTGGACCTACATCGATCAACTCCACAAGCACGACGAAACCACCGTCACGCTGAAAGGATGGCTGTATAACAAGCGTGGCTCTAAAGGACTTGCGTTCCTGATTCTGCGAGACGGCACCGGGCTGGCGCAATGTGTGGTCAATGAGGGCGAAGTGGATGCGGAGAGCTGGGCGGCGGCATCAGCGGCAAATCAGGAAACAGCGCTCGAGGTTGTAGGCTTGGTGCGCAAAGATGAGCGCCAAGTGGGGGGCTACGAGGTGCAGGCTACGCACGTCCGCACCATCGGCGCCTCCAGCGACTTTCCCATTACGCCCAAGGAGCACGGCATCGAGTTCCTCATGAGCCAGCGGCACCTGTGGCTGCGTAGCCGCCGGCAGTGGGCGATCATGCGCATCCGCAACCAGGTCATCATGTCGATCCACGCCTTCTTCCAAGAGCGTGGCTTCCTGCAGATGGATGCGCCCATCCTGACGGGCAATGCCGCGGAGGGGACGTCCACGCTGTTCGAACTGGAATACTTCGGCGAGAGCGCATACCTCACGCAGAGCGGTCAGCTCTATGGGGAGGCGATGGCGCTTGCCTTCGGCAAGATCTACACGTTCGGGCCCACGTTCCGCGCCGAGAAGTCGAAGACGCGGCGCCACCTGACTGAGTTCTGGATGATCGAGCCGGAGATGGCGTTCTACGACCTCGACATGAACATGGACCTGGCCGAAGCCATGCTGGTGCGCATCGTGCAGGACGCGCTGGCCCACTGCCAGGAGGAGCTGGCCGTGCTAGAACGCGACCTCGGTGCGCTGGAACGTGTGCAGGGGCCGTTCCCACGTATCACCTACACCGAGGCGGTGGACATGCTGCGTAGTCCCGAGACGGCGCACATGATCGACGAGAGGCTGGCGGCGCTGGCCGAGGAGGCCCACGCGCTACAGACGGAGCGCGATGCCAGCCGGAAAGCCTATGGGCAGGCGAAGAAGTGGAAGAAGCGACAGATCGACGCCCGCGAGATTGAGATCAACAAGCGGCTGGAAGCCATCGAAGAGGAACAGCGCAACCTGCCGCAGTGGAAGGCGTCGGCGCAGGACTTTGCGTGGGGCACCGACTTCGGCGGCAGCGACGAGACGCTGCTCACGTGGCGCTTCGACCGCCCCATCATCGTGCATCGCTTCCCGGCAGTGTTCAAGGCGTTCTACATGAAGCGCGACCCTGATGACGACCGCCTGGCGTTGGGCATGGATGTCTTGGCGCCAGAAGGCTACGGCGAGATTGTAGGCGGCGGCGAGCGCGCCACCGACATGGACTTCCTGCTTCAGCAGATCGAAGCCCACGACCTGCCCCAAGAGGTCTTTGCGTGGTACTTAGACCTGCGCCGGTTCGGCACGGTCCCGCACAGCGGCTATGGCCTGGGCTTGGAGCGCACCGTCACGTGGATCTGTGGCATCCAGCACGTGCGGGAGACGATTCCCTTCCCGCGCACGCTCGGGCGGCTGAATCCGTAAGCCTGCCCTGCTGGCATGATCATGGCTCTGCTGGTGTGCGTGCGTCGAACAGGCGAGCGGCCTGCGCGGCAGCACGTAGCTGTAGGCTATCCACAACACCACCGTTGACTATGAAACGCATCCTCCTGCTCATCGCCCTTTTCGTATCGGCCATGAACACAACCAACGCGCAAGACATGCTACGCACCATCAACGTGAGCGGCGAAGGCGTCATCGAAGCCGTCCCCGACATGGTGACCGTGCGCTTTGGCGTCGTGGCGCGCAGCGCCGACCCCGAAGAGGCCCGCCGCCTCAACGCCGAGGCATCGAGCGAGACCATGAACGCCGTCCGGGCGCTGGGCGTGGACGAGCGTAAGATCCAGGTGGAGACCTTGCGGCTCGACCCCGCACGCGAGTACAACCAGCAGACCCGCCGCTATGACGAAATTGGGTTTGACGCCATCCGCATGGTGAGCGTCAAGCTGGAAAACCTGGACATGTTGCCCAAGCTCATCGCCGATGTCGTGCAGAAAGCGGCCAATCGGCTGGAGGGGATCGCCTACGGACTCCAAGATCGCCAAGCCCTGAAGCGCGAGGCGCTGAAGCAGGCCCTGCTCGATGCGCAGGCCAAAGCCGATCTGATGGCGACAACGTTGGGCGCCGAGCGCGGCCCCGTGCACCAGATCAGCGAGCAGGGGGTGCAGATGCCGCGCCCGGTCTACCGGGAGATGGCACTGGCCTCCACAAAGATGGCCGATGCGGCGCCAGCGCCCGATGCCTATGCGGCTGGCGAACTGGAGGTGCGCGCCACCGTGCAGGTGGTCTTCCGCATCAAGTAGGCGCTGGAGTTCGGGCCAGCAGCCACTCCGTGATCATGGCCAACACCTGGTCCTGCTCGGGCTCGTTGAGCGTTTCGTGGTAGAGGCCGTCGAGCAGGCGCAGCGTCTTGTCGGTCGAGGGGCTGCGAGCGTGCAGCGCGGCCGTGCCGTCGGGGTCCGTGATGCGGTCGGCGGTGCCGTGGAAGAGCAGCATCGGCAGGTCAATCTGCGGGGCGAGGGCCAGCGCTTCGGCGCCTGCTCGGACCAGCTCGGCGCCCATCCGCGCGCGAACGGCGCCATGATAGTTGAGCGGGTCGTGCATCGCACGGTGTATCACCTTGGCATCGTGAGAAAGGTACCGTCGGTCCAGGTTGGCGGTGGGTAGGTTGGGTGCCAGACGGCCAAGGATGCCGGAGAGCCCTCGAAGCCATGACGGGACAGGCAGCGCCAGCGCTGGACTGCTCAGGATCAGCCCCAGCAACGAGTCGGCGAGCGTGGTGGAGGCGAGCGTTGCGATGAGGCCACCCATGCTGTGGCCCATCAGGAAGAACGGGCCGGGTAGCTCGTCGGCCATGCGCTGGAGGTCGTGCACATACTGATCGAAGTGATCGATGGATGCGCGCGGACCGTCGGAGCGCCCGTGGCCGCGATGGTCGTAGGTGACCACGCCAAAGCCGTGCGCGTTGAGGTGGGCGATGACGTGCCCATATAGGCCGCTGTGCTCCGCGAAGCCGTGCAGCAGGAGCACCCAGCCGCGCGCCGTAGTCTCCGGGCCATACCGGGTGGCGAAGAGCCGGACGCCGTCGGGCATGGTGCGCGTGAAGGTCTCGGGCATGGCTGAGCGTGGAATCAATAGGCGGAGGAGTGCGATCAACCGCAGCACGGATACAGAGGTCCCTCAGAAGCGCACCAGTAGGGCGGGAGCATCGTGGGTGTCTATCACGTTTGTCCGCGATCGACCACCCACCGACAGCCTGACATGCATCGAATCCCCGTGTTGCCACTCCTTGTTGTGTTCATTGCGACGGGTCTTGGCGTGCCCCAAACCGCACAGGGCGACGACCGTGCGCCCACAGTACCCGGCGTCATCGTGGTGCGTTGGGATGAGGCGGCGAGCAAGCAGGCCGACCAGGCGGTGCGTGCCCTGGAGGCGAAGTTCGGCGGTGGAGCCTGGGAGGACGCGTTTCCCGTGGCGGATGCGGGCAAGCGGGACCTGGCTGCGGTGCAGTACTTTCGCTACGGCAGCCCGTACGCGCCCAGCGTGGTCGCCGCGCAGTTTGCCGAGCTGGCCAGCGTGACCTACGCCGAGCCGCTCTACATCCACACGCCCACTGCCGTGCCGCAGGCCGACCCCAACGACCCGCGCTATCCCCAGATGAGCCACCTACCGCAAGTGAGCGCCCCCGAGGCTTGGGACATCGTGAGGGGCGAGCAGGGCGACGTCATCATCGGGATCGTGGACAGCGGCACCGAGTGGCGCCACGAGGACTTGCGCGCCAACGCCTGGCTGAACGCGGATGAGGTCGACGGCAACGGCATCGACGACGACAACAACGGCTTCGTAGATGACACGCGTGGCTGGAGCTTCGCCCGCGACAACGGCGACCCCTCGCCGCTGCCCGGCGACCAGCACGGCACCGTGGTGGCGGGCGTAGCCGCCGCCGTGAGCGACAACGGGGTGGGCATAGCGGGGATGAGCTGGAACGCGCGCTTCCTGGCCGTGAACGCCGCGTGCTCCAACGGCAACCGGCTGATTTGCAGCGGCTATCCTGGCATCGTCTACGCCGCCTCAAACGGCGCCACGGTCATCAACGCCAGCTTCTCGCGCGACGGCGGCGCGTCGCGGTTTGAGCAGGACGTGATTGACTTCGCCT
>JBCCMF010000024.1:0-24869 GCA_039026435.1 Bacteroidota bacterium | reverse complement strand
CATTGCCCGAGCACGTTTAGTTGGCGATGGGTACCTTGTTTGCCCTCACAACGACGATGCTCAGACTATGGCCCTCGACCTCTCGACCCACCACGAACCTATCACCAGTCTCTTCCCGCGCCCAGCACAGCCCGCCGAGTATGAGAAGTTTCGGCTCTCTGACGAGCAGGTGGAGCACTACCAGCGCGAGGGCTATGTCTCTGGCATTCGCGTCCTCACCGATGCGCAGATCGATGCGCTCCGTGCCGAACTAGATACACTGTTCGACGCCAGCCACGACGGCAACGATCTCTGGCATGAGTACCACAGCAACGAGTCGGGCGACCCCAACAACGTGCTGTTTCATGCGCTGGGCGCGTGGCGGATCAAGCCCAGCTTCCACGACGCCCTCTGAAATCCGGCGCTCACCGTGCCCGCCAGCCAGCTGCTCGGCGGCCCCGTCCGCTTCTGGCACGACCAGCTGTTCTGTAAGCCCGCGCAGCACGGCGGCGTGGTGGCGTGGCACCAAGACTACTCGTATTGGACGCGCACCAAGCCCATGCGCCACCTCACCTGCTGGATCGGGCTAGACGACGCCACCAAGGACAACGGCTGCCTGCACTACATCCCGCGCAGCCACCACTGGGAGCTGTTGCCTGTCACGGGCTTGGCCAACAACATGGACGCCATCCAGACCGTCCTCAGCGAGGATCAGAAAACGGCGTTCGAGAACAAGGTCGCCATCGAGCTGCCGAAGGGCCACGCCAGCTTTCACCACCCGCACCTGGTGCACGGCTCGTACGAGAACCGCACGGCCCGTCCGCGGCGCGCGCTCGTGATCAACATGTTCGTCGACGGCGTCCACTCCGATGCCAACGAGCCGCTGCTCAACGGCGTCCCGGTCATCAAGGCGGGCCTGAAGATGGACGGCCAGTTCTTCCCGCTCCTGTTCGACCCGGAAGCATAGGTTGGCGTCCTGTCCTGCGCCCGCGTGCGCCACCCCATACACGGCGCCAGGCACTTCTAGCAGCCTGTGAGCGTACAAGGCGAGCTATACACGGGTCTACCAGGCCCGTCCTCCGTTCTATTACCACCACGCCTTCATGCGCATTCTCATCATCGGCAGCGGGGGGCGCGAGCATGCCCTGACGTGGGCGCTCGCCCGCAGCACCCATGCCGCCGAGCTGTACATCGCCCCCGGCAACCCCGGTACATCGCTTCTCGGCATCAACGTCGATATTGCGGTGGGCGACATCGACACGCTGCTGCGGTTTGCGCAAGAGCACCAGATTGACCTCACTGTGGTGGGACCCGAGCAGCCGCTGGTGGATGGCATCGTGGATGCGTTCCAGGCGGAAGGTCTCGCCATCGTCGGCCCCACGGCGGCGGCGGCGCAGCTGGAAGGCAGCAAGGCGTTCTCGAAGGCGTTCATGGCCAAGCACGGCATCCCGACGGCCGCCTACGCGACGTTTGGCCGCGACCAACACGACGAGGCGATGGCGTATATCGCGGAGCAGGGTGCGCCGATCGTAGTGAAAGCCAGCGGCCTTGCGGCAGGCAAGGGCGCCGTGGTCTGCACGGCCGTGGACGACGCCCAAGCCACCGCCAGCGGCATGCTGCGCGGCGACGCCTTCGGCGCGGCAGGCGAGCACATTGTGGTGGAGGCGTTCATGGAGGGCGAGGAAGCCAGCCTGTTCGCGCTCTGCGATGGTACCGACTATGTGCTGCTGGCGCCTGCGCAGGACCACAAGCGCGTGGGCGAAGGCGATACGGGGCTCAACACGGGCGGCATGGGCGCCTATGCTCCTGCCCCCGTCATGACGCCCGGGCTCATCGACGAGGCGTGCCGGACCATCGTGGAGCCCACCCTGGCGGGCATGCGTGCCGAAGGGTCGCCATACACGGGCATCCTGTACGTCGGGCTCATGATCACCAGCGAGGGACCGAAGGTGGTGGAATACAACTGCCGCTTCGGCGACCCGGAGACGCAGGTCGTGCTCCCCCTCCTGAAAGACGACCTCATCGACCTCTTCTTCAAGCTCACCCAAGGACAACTCCGCGACGTGACGCTGACGCCAACGGAAGGCGCGGCGGCGTGTGTGGTGCTGGCCTCCGGGGGCTACCCGGCAGCGTACGAGAAGGGCAAGACCATCACGGGCGACGTGGACAGCGTGAGCGACGAGGTCATGGTCTTCCAAGCCGGGACCAAGCAGCACAACGGGCACCTCGTGACGGCGGGCGGACGCGTCCTTGCCGTGAGCGCCATCGGAGGCGACATCCCCGCCGCTCTAGATCGAGCCTACGGCCGCCTCGGCGAAATCAGCTTCGGCGACGCCTACTACCGCCGCGACATCGGCTGGCGGGCCATCGAACGGCTGAACACTGCGGATCGATAGCACGCCCAACGCCAGCTCACTCGGCGACTTGGGTCCGAGGCGAGACGACGCTGAGCCACAGCGTAACCAGCGAGGCCACGCCCGGGTAGTAGAGCGGGGCGGCCAAAAGCGGATACCGATCGTACATGCGCTGGCGGTAGGCCGCAAAGCCGAAAAACGTGTTCGCCGTGCCGTCTGTGTAGGTCTGGGTGTAGCACGCCGCCAAACCGCTCCCCTCGAACCTGCGCTGCGCAATCGTGGCCCATGCCGATGGTAGGGGCGCGATGCGGTCATACGGAAAGAACACGACAAGGACGACGGCCATCGCCGGGAAGAAGCTGATCTGTATGACGAAGTGGTTGACGAGGTGAAAGACGAGAATGGCTGGAAAGAGTACGAGCAGCATGGGCCTGCGGAACGCGGCGAAGACGGTGGGGGTGAAGGTGATGGCGAGCAGTACGTAGGCGATGGGGAAAATCCATTGTACGTCTTGCAGGTAGGGCACAAGCGTCAGCGGCTCATCCAGCTTCCGCAAGCCCGTGAGCGCGGTGAGCGGCACACTTTCGGGTTCGAGCCATGTGGGTCCGGGGCGGAGCCACTGCCGCACGGTCATGTCGAACCACTTCCAACATCCCGACAGGGTGTAGGTGAACAGCAGGCTTGCTTGGTACCACCGGAAGCCCTCGGCATGATTCATCAGGGCCTGTTCGTCATCGAGGAGTGTGCTTGGGCGCGCAATAGGCCGGACGGCGCCGTACAGGTGAGCCAACAGGAAGAGGTGGTTCGGATGGCGCATCTCCCCGTAGCCGAACTCCATGGCCAGCAAGAAGAGTACGCTGAAGAGCAGCAGCAGCCGAGGAAGCAGCTGACTCGGCTGGCGAAGACAGAACACGGTAGCCAGTAGGCCTACGGCCCAAACGCTCCACCACATCACATCGGCAGGAAATGTGGGCGCGAACAGATGGCCCATCCAGGTCATCGGTTCGTAGAGGCTGGGCGCACGCTGCTCGTGGATGAGCCGGACGTACACGCGGATCATCAGCCAGATCACGGTCCAGACCAGCAGCGCCCGGTCCGCGGCTATGTTGGCCCACGCCAGGCGATACGCCGCCTGCCGCTTGCCTGTGGTGCTGCGGCTGAGGTAGCGGGCATGGTCACCACTGAGCAGAGCAGACAGGCGTTGCCACATAGGAAAGGGAGTCTATCGGGATGGGATGCGGGCGAAACACTTCCTCCACGAAGGCTATCCCCGCCGCATCTGGTGCCAGGCGCTGACCCAGGGTACGCAGATCGGGTTGCAGTCCTTCGCATCCCTCTTTCTCCAGCAGCTCGGTGAAGCGCACCAGCTGGTAATGGTAGGCTACCTCCGAGTAGGTGGGCAGGGGTTCGATAGGCAGCCGCTGCAGGTCATCGTCGTCCGTGATGGCGTACAGTCGAACGGTCGTCTCTTCGCCCCAGCCCAACGGGAACGGCACCATGTGCCAGTGGAAGAACGGGTACAGCTCGCGCACGCCGTAGAGGTGATGGGTCACGTAGCTCACGCCTGCCATCACGATGCCCACCACGAAAAGCCCTCGCGTGACGCGCACGCGCCACGACCAGGCGGGCTCGGTTGGATGTTCGGGAGGACGCATGGTGCCAGAAGTAAGAGAAGCGTCGGGAATAATACTCTTCTTCTGGCAAAAATGTGTAAGCGGATGCGCCCGGTTCTGGGGAATTGTTGTTCAGCGCGCCAGCATATCCTGTCCCACCGGGCACGACAAGCAGCGCGAGCACTGGCATTGTGTGCGGTAGAGGCGGTATAACCCCTGCGTCTCGTAGGCCGACCGGGGCCGATGCCCAAGGCGGGTGAACGTGCGCACCACTTCGTTCCTCTCAGCAGGCAACGTACGCATCACGTCTACGACGCGGTCGCGCAACTCCGGCCTGTTGAGGTGGGCAATATGGACCAGCAGCACCGGAAGCACAGCGTTGATCAGCAGCGCGTCGGCGCGGGAGGTGCCGAGGTGGCCCGCGTGCTGCTTTGCCTTGCGCTTGAGATGCACGTGGTGTTGCCAGAATGGCGAAACGGGCGCCGCGAGCAAGGCGCGCAGCCGCGCCACAGGCGCCGCCGATTCCAGCGCTGCCAAGGCGCGGTCAAGCGGCGATTGCATCAGCAGCCCGTCATCGGCGAGCCACGCCAGGCCCTGGGCGATGCGGAGCGTCGGGAAGTTGTTGGGCCGCAGGCGGAAGAACCGCCACGACAGCGTGGGCATGGGCAGCTCGGGGTAGACCGCTTGTAGTCGTGCGAAGCGCTCGCGCAGGACAGCGGCGCACGCGGCCGTCTCCGCATCCTCGATGGCTGACTCGTCGGGGATGAGCCCGGCGGTGCCAAAGAAGAGCGCGGCCCGGTCCTCAGCATCGACCAAACACCTGGCGCGCTCCAGCGGGATGCGGCGCACCAGCTCACGCATGGGCTCGGCGTTCTTGGCGTAGCCCAAGCCCGCGAAGAGCCCACTGTAGAGGATCGATTCCAGGTCGGGCGTCCTTAGATACTCTGCCTCCAAATGCGCCACGCGGTCGTGGAGTCGCGCCTCGGCATGCGCCTCAATGAGTTGCTCCTTGACCTGGGTATCGGCAGGAAGCCAGTGGTTGGCGCAGGGTAAGGCATCCGCAGGGCGTGTGCGGAACTCGTAGAGCAGCTGCCGCAGGGGCGTCGTCAGCGTGGGCGCGAGGATAAACTCGGGCAGCGTGGTGTCGTCTTGGCGCAGCAGCCCACTGGTCCAGATGTCGGCCTGGAGGGCTACGTGCAGCACGACGCTGTTGTAGCGCGCGTCCAGGTGATGCCCGTGGTCAAACCACTGCCCCGACCGGTGGTGGATCTCCACATGGCCGTGCCACGCCGTGGTGCCGATCAGTAGGTGCGCGTTCAGGAAGTCCGGCCCCGCATCGGTGTTGAGCGTGCCGGGGTCAATCACCACAATCGGCTCGCCCGTCGTCGTCGCCAAGCCGACGCGGTTGAAGCGCTGCTGCGCCCATAGGTCGTGCAGAAGCGCCTCCGGCACGCGCGTCGTGGCCGCCGGTTCGTGCAGGGCGACTTCGTACACATTGTGCTGGTCGCCGTAGTAGCGAACGTGCGCGGCGTGGGGCGTGACGGAAGCAGAAGCAGCAGCCATGAGATCGGGTGGTGGGCTTGGGAGACACATGCACCGAACCCAAGACGGATATGAACGCCGCGTTAAGGAACCGTGCTGCTTTTATCGACAGCCGACTCCCTTCGATCTAACATGACACGTCTGCTTCAGGGGGCCGATGGGGAAGCAGAGCAAAGCAATCACTCGCCGTACAGCGCCTTCAGCTTATCGAGTAGCGCCGCATACATGGCCGGTCGCTTGGCGCGTAAGGTGCTTTTGTTGTGCCCGTACATCGCCTCGGCGTTGGCCCACGTGCGGCACGGATCCGCGTAATCCCACGCTACGGGGCCGCTGTCATCGGTGTAGTAGTTGGGGCGTGCATCGGGGAACGGCTTGTTGAACAGCCCTGCCCAACTGCCGGCCGCCGGGTTGTTGGCGTCGTGCTGCGGATCGATGAGATAGAGGACGGACGGGGTATCGCCTACGCGGAAGTATCGGGCCCACGCGTGATCCTTGGTCACGGCTTGGATGTGAGCGCCCATCGCGCCGTAGACGGACAGGGCTTCGAACATCTGGCGCGGGCCTTCGCCGTCGAACATGCCGTTGTAGGTCCAGTTGCTTTCGATCCACCACAGGTCGGCGAAGCGCTCGTCGTCGTAGATGGCGTTGCGGCCCCGCCCATTCCAGTTCGGCTCGGTACAGGCTTCTTCGGCAGCGCCTTTGGGGTCGTATTTTACCCCCGTGCCAATCGACAGGACGCGGAGCTTACTGGCTATTTCAGGGTGCGCGGATAGGGCGTTTTTCAGCGTGACCATGCCGCCCCAGACCAAAACGTAGAGGGTTCGCTCTGAGGCTTCGGCGGACTCCACGAGCCGCGCGATGGCCGCGCGTTCGTCGCGGGCGAGCCATCCTCGGGCGATGTCAGGGGCGGGATAGCCCTGCTCGGCGAAACCGTAGGCGGCGTAGTCTGCTTCGTACGCCGCAATGGCCTCTAGACTGGCTTCGTAGCCCTTACCCTTCCAATAGTCGGGTGCGATGCCGACGATATTCAACTCATCGGCATACCACAGGAGGTGGATGAGCGATTGGCGGTCATCAGGGTCGCCGCCCACCAAGTTGATGTCGGTCAGCACAAACACACGGGGCTTGGCCTGCTGCGCGTACGACGCGGGGGTAGGCCAAAGAAACAGCGCTGCGAGAGCCAGCGTCACTCCAACCTTGAGCGAGGCTGACCAATCTGGAAGAGCGCACATCGCAAAAACAGAGGGCTTCGTGTGCAGAGTTGGCGAGCTATGGCGTTACGGTCACAACTACGCGGCGGTACCGATACAGAGAGGGGCCGCCGTCGTCGTGTACGGTGAGGATGGCGTGGATCGTCTGGGGCGTCTGCACGTCGGGCGCGACGAATGTGGCCGCTGGAGCGTCTGCCTGCGCGATGACGACATCGCCAGTGAGGCTACCGGCCTCCTTGTAGATCCACCACTGGTAGGTTAGAGCGTCGCCGTCAGGGTCGGTGGTGCCGGAGGCGTCCAGGTGAACCGTGGTGCCGGATTGCACCGCGAGATCCTCGGCGTGATTCAGTTGGACCACGGGATGGTGGTTCGCGTCGTCGTAGCGCGCACTCGCACTCCAGTCCGCACGCGCCGCGAAATCGTTTTGGATCTCTAGCAGCCAGCGCCAGAGCGGCTTCAGGCGATCTCCGTCGTCGCGCGCATCTCTCCAGAAGTTAGGATAGGCCGGGCTGACTTGGCGGAAGCGGCCGCCCCACCCGCCGTAGCCCAGATCCTCCGTACTTCGCAGCCCCGTGTCGATGAGGTGGAAGAACGACGGCGAGTCGCCTTCGCTGAAATACGCCTGCGGATAGGCTGCCCCCAGCGGGCCGTGCCCTTCCTTCACGTGCTCGCGCATCCACGCCTCGCTGAAGATGGCGTGGTCCGAATACGGGTGTCCTTCGTGCTGGTAGTTGACGGCCATGAACTGCCCGTTCAAGACCAGCGGTACGGAAGGCACCTCGTCGCGAATCCACCAGATCGTGCTGTCTTGGGCCGCGATAGCATAGATCCGGATCTTGGCAAAAGCCTGCTGGATCTGCGTTGGCGTGTACGATTGCTGAAGGCGCCACAAGGCTTGCGCGATGGTGTTCGTCCCACCCCACGCCTGCACCCAAACCGGGCGCGGGTCGTCGTCGAGCAGCACATCGATGATATGTCTGGAGCCAGGCGTATCGTTCTTCGGCCCGACCGTGTGCATTTTCGTGCGGTCCTCATTGCCGAGCTTCACCTGCCGCCGCAAGTAGTCCGCGTCGGGGTAATCAGGGTGGTGCTGGAGCAGATTGGGGCGTACCTGCCGGTACGCATCGAGCAATTCCATAATCCAACCCGTGCCGTGCCCGTCTTTTTGCCACACGGAGTTGGTCGCGATGATGCCCTCCACATCGAAGTCGCTGCTGTAGAGCAGGAAGCGCACAAAGGAGCTGCGATCATCGACTTCACCGTCGGTGGTGACCACAACGCGTGGTTTGGTGCCATCTGACGACACGGCCACAGGTTCACTAGACCACATCCCCATGATTAGCAGGAGACCCACACTGACGAATAGCGCGAAGGCGCCGACTTGCACATTCCGCAGAGAAAGCATGGATAGAACGCGCATCGCTTCGGTCAATCGCTAGATTTCGGGCCGTACAAGCAGGCTTGGGCGTGACAGAGGGTGCGGTTCAGAGGACATCCATGCACCCTTGACTCTCTTCCGAGTCCACGGTAATGTATCCTTGGTTTTGAGTCTTTTCCTCCTGTATGACAGGCGATATATGTCAGATCACGAGGTTGCGCACGTTTTTGACGACCAACGCCGGGCGTTCACGCCGTACGGCCTCACGTGCGTGCGCTGGCGTCCTAGCCTCATGCACAGGCCCGATCATCACAACGAGATCGAGCTGAACCTGCTCCGCAGCGGTTCGCTGACCTACCTCCTGCGCGGGCGGCGCGTCACGATTCAGCCGGGTCGCCTGGTGGCGTTTTGGGCGCTTGTACCGCATCAGATTGTGGAGTTTGAGGGGGACAGCCCCTACTACGTAGCAACGATTCCGCTGAGTAGTTTTCTGCAGTGGAATTTGCCCGGGGGCTTCGCGAATCGCATCCTTGGCGGCGAGGTCATCCAAGCGCCTGAATCAACTGGGGAAAGCTATGACTTCGGTCTGTTTGAGCGATGGCTACACGATGTGGAAGCTGATATGCCGGAGCGCTTAGACATTGTCTTGTTGGAGTTGGAGGCTCGTATGCGGCGGCTGGCGTTGTCCTGCGCCGCTGAGCCTGGGCTAACGCCTGAGCACCTACGGCTTCCCTTGGATGCGCACCATTCCAGCAAGGTGGAGCGGATGGCCGGCTACGTGGCCACGCACTACAGGCAGCCCATCCAGGTCAAGGACATCGGTAAGGCCGTGGGGCTGCACCCGGATTACGCGACCGCGCTCTTCCGAAAAACGTTCGGCATGACGTTGAGTGAGTACCTGCTCGACCACCGGATCTCGCACGCCCAGCGGATGCTGACAGCCACGCACACGCAGATAACCACCATCGCGTACGAGGCAGGTTTCAACTCCATCAGCCGCTTCAACGCCGCGTTCAAGAAGGCGTGTGGCGTAACCCCGCGCCAGTACCGCAAACAGCACCAGTTGAACTGACACGGTTACCGTGATATTGTCAAGGCACCAGTGCTGCCTGCAACACCTGCGCTTGTGCTTCGGCGTAGTGATGGTCGCAGGCGTGATAGGTGCCGTCGCGCTTGGCGTAGAGGATCTGCCGGCTGCTGTTGACGATGGGCGACGTATTACTGACAACGCTCACGGCCGCGAGCGTGCTGCCAGCACGGCTGTGTCGTGCTCATAATCGTCTACTGTGAAGGCAACAGGGACGCCCTTGCTGGCGAGCAAATACTGGAAGGCAAGCCGCTCCATTTGGGCAAAGTCAGCAGCCTTCATGAGCGAGAGCCCCTTCTGGTAGAGCAATACACCGATATCCTGCCGGACCTCGCCCTCCGAGACGTGAGTTGCGAGCAGTAGCTCTTCTGTGATAGCGACCATAGGAGGCTTCCTGATTTTAACGTGTAGCGTATCGGTACGTTGGGCGTGTGTTCCTACGCGGTGAACCCGGCAGGCGCTGTCGCATCAAGGCATCAGCGCGGCCTGCAACGCCTTGGCTTCTGCTCCTGCGGCCTCGGCGTAGTGCCGGTCGCGGGCGTGGTAGGTACCGTCGCGCTTGGCGTAGAGGATATGGCGGCTGCTGTTGACGAGCACGTGTCCCTCGGTGGTGGCGGCTTGCCGCATCACGGTCTCGGCTGATCCGCCCTGCGCGCCCACGCCGGGTACGAGAAACGGAAGTGTGGGGCAGGCTTCGCGGATCTGGCGAAGCTCCTCGGGCGCGGTAGCGCCAACGACGAGGCCCGCCTGTCCGGGCGCCTCGGCACTCCACTCGGCGACTTTGCTCGACACGTGTAGGTACAGCGGATCGCCGCCGTCGGGGCGGAGGTTCTGGAAGTCGGCGGCGCTGGCGTTGGAGGTGCGGCCCAGGACGAACGCGGCTTTATCGGCGTACTGCAGGAACGGCCGGACGGCGTCGGCGCCCATGTAGGGCGCTACGGTGCAGGCGTCGGCGCCCATCTGCGTGAAGAACGCCTCGGCGTAGTACTGCGCGGTGTTGCCGATGTCGCCGCGCTTGGCGTCGGCGATGCGGATGTGCGAGGTGGGCAGCCCACGCAGCACGCGATGCAGCGCGCGCCAGCCCATGACGCCGTGTACCTCGAAGAACGCCACGTTGACCTTGAACGCGCAGGCGTACGGCGCCGTGGCCTCGGCCACGTCCAGGCAAAACGTGACGAGGGCATCCTCCACCGAGCGCGTGCGCAGCAGCGGCTCTGGGAGGAGCTTTATGACGGGGTCGAGGCCCACGCACAGCGTCGATTTAGTGGCGTTTTGGGCGTCGGCGAGGCGGTGCAGGAAGGCGGACATCGGCGGAGCAGTTGGTGAGGCAGGGAAGATACAACAGCGCCTCGAGGGCTCGGTGCATAACGACGTCTTAACTTGATCTTAGCCGCTGCGTAGGCTCTCAAACGGAACGGCAGCGCAGCCCTCGCATTGGGAGGACGGAAGCGCTTTTTTATTGGATGCATTCCTTCCCATCTCGCGTCCGCGCTCCGCTGCCCTGCCTTGGCGGCACCATTACGGTTCAGCACCCATCAAATACGTCAGAATACATATGCAAGGCCTCAAATCGCTCAAAAA
Source organism: Bacteroidota bacterium (assembly GCA_039026435.1). Taxonomy (GTDB): domain Bacteria; phylum Bacteroidota; class Rhodothermia; order Rhodothermales; family JBCCMF01; genus JBCCMF01. The sequence continues at coordinate 14,124 of JBCCMF010000024.1, read as the reverse complement.
CATTTCAGAGCGCGACCGCAAGATGATTGCGGATGCCGAAAACATGCTCGGTCCCGAGCCCGGCGAGCTCGGCTTCGCCAAAAACCTGTTTTGGGGCCGCTTCCGCGATGACCTCATCTTCCCGTACCCCGAAGAGCCCGCCGAGGAGAAGGCGAAGTGCGACGCGCTGCTGGCCAAGCTGGAGCCGTACATGCGCGACGAGCACCCGTCCATCCTCATCGACCAAGAGGAGTACATCCCCGACTGGGCGCTGCAGAAGCTGTTCGACTTCGGCGTGATGGGGCTGACGGTGCCCGAGCAGTACGGCGGCCTCGGCCTTGGCGTGACCAGCTACAACCGCGTGCTCGAATGCATCGGCGCATACTGCGGCTCCACGGCGGTGGTCGTCTCGGCGCACCAATCGATTGGCTGCAAAGCGATCATGCTGTTCGGCAACGAGGAGCAGAAGCAGCGCTTCCTGCCGAAAGTCGCCAACGAATACCTCTCCGGCTTCTGCCTCTCCGAGCCGATGGTAGGTTCTGACGCCGCCGGGCAGCGCACGCGCTGCGAACTCAGCGAAGACGGCACGCACTACATCCTCAACGGCGAGAAGAAGTGGACCACCTCGGGCGCGCTCAGCGGGCTGTTCACCGTCACGGCCAAGCAGAAGCTGATCAACCCGAAGACGGGCAAAGAGAAAGACGCGGTCACGGCGCTCATCTGCACGCCCGACATGGAAGGCGTCGAGATCTTCGAGAAGAACCGCAGCAAGGCGGGCATCCGCGGCACGTGGCAAGCGCGTGTGCGCTTCACCGATGTGAAGGTCCCCGTCGCCAACCGCCTGCACAAAGAGGGCAAGGGTCTCAACGTGGCGCTGACCTGCCTCAACTACGGCCGCTGCACCCTCTCGGCAGGTATCATGGGCGCTGCCGAGCGGGCCAAGAACCAGGCGATCAAGTGGGTGCAGACGCGCTACCAGTTCGACCGGCCGCTGGCCGAGTTCGAGCTGGTGCAGCAGCACATCGCCCGGATGAGTGCGCTGACGTACGGCATGCGCTCGGTCCTCTACATGATGACGGGCATGCTGGATCGCGGCGACACCGACATCATGGTGGAGACGGCCATGACCAAGTTCTGGAGCAGCGACGCGGGGTGGCAGGTCATCGACGACGCGATGCAGATCATGGGCGGCGAAGGCTACATGACGGAGGTAGAGCTGGAGCGCATCTGGCGCGACCACCGCATCCACCGCATCGTGGAAGGCTCGAACGAGGTGATGCAGTCGTTCATCTTCGCCTACGGCGGCAAGCAGCTCGCCGAGCAGATGCTGACGATCCAGGCCGCCCTCGGCTACGACCCCGACGCCTCGCTCGTCGATAATGCGAAGCGCCTGCTGCCCCAAGCGCTCAACCTCGCGCTCATCCAGCGCGCCATCCCGCTCGGGCTGCAGCTGTTCCTTGGCGTCAAGCCCGCCGCGCCCACGATCTACACGGCGCTGCCCGCGCTGCAGGAGTACGGCGACCGCCTGGCGAAGCTCGTCCAGCGCCACAGCCACTACTTCAAGATGGTGAGCAAGTGGGAGCGCGAGGCCATCGTGAGCCGCCAGGTGCAGCAAGCCCGCATCGCCGACAACGCGGTGTACATGTTCGTGCTCGCGTGCTCGCTCTCGCGGCTGGAATGGCAGATGCGCAAGGGCGAGGCTGGCGCCGCGTTCGAGGCCGACCGCTCGGCGCTGGCGCACCTGTTCGACATGCTGGAGCTGCGCTTCTACGCCAACGTCCGCGAACTGCGCGACAACGCCGACGACACGATGGCCTGGGCTGCCGATGCTGCCCGCCGTCACAACGACACGCTGCCGACCGAGCGGTTCTACCTGCCCGAGGTTACGCCCGTCAACGCCGAAGGCCGCCTGCGCCCAACGGAGCACATCCAACAGTTCCCCGGCAACCTGCCCCACATCGCAGGCGATGGCGCTACGACCGAGCCGCCCGTGGCTGCCGAGGGCTGAGGCTTCGCCGTCTTGCCTTGAGTATAGAGAAGCGGCATGCCTTTCGGGGTGTGCCGCTTTTGGGTTGCAGGCCCTACGCACGTCAGAAACTTGCAGGTGGAGCTCGCGTCAGACATTGGCTCTCTACTCGCACAGATAAAGGTGGCCCGTGTCTAGCACGCTCCGGGTTTGGTGTCTCGCCGTTCTGGTTTGGTTCGGCGCGTCTTGCGACGCTACAACGCCCTTTGGTCCGGGGAACAGTCCTGTGCCCGGCCTGGATGGCGTGCCGCTGCCTGCAGGCGTGGTCATGGACACGCTGGATGCGCAGTTAGAGGTCGTTTCCTCCGGGTTTGCGATTCCGTGGGGCATCGCTGTGCTGGGGGAAGACGAGTATCTGGTCACCGAGCGGTTCGGCGCCCTCAGCCACATCCGCAACGGCGAGCGCACCGATCTGGAAGGACTGCCAGAGACCAACATCATACAAGTAGGTCCGCTTTTTTACGGTGGCTACAACGACGTGAGTCTGCATCCGCAGTTCGAGACCAACGGCTTGGTCTACCTCGCCTTCGTACAGCCTCCTACCAGTACAGCTCAAGGCGCGGGCACCATGGCCGTCGGGCGGTTTAGCTTCGCCAACCGCACCGTGCAGGGTTTTGAGGTCATTTTTGAGACCAATAACTTCACCATAGGCTCTCGCATCGCGTGGCAAGACGATGCGCACTTCTTCGTGACGCAGGGCGCAGCAGGCTCTCCATATCCAGACCCCGGCCCACAAGATCTAGATAATGATGGCGGCAAGATTCACCGCCTTATGGCTGATGGTTCTGTGCCTACAGATAATCCCGTGTTCGACGGCATGCCGGGACCGACCAGCGTTTGGAGCTACGGCCACCGGGATCACCAGGGGCTGTTTTATGCCGATGGCGTGTTGTATGCGAACGAGCATGGCCCGCTCGGAGGAGATGAACTCAACGTCATCCAGAAAGGCGGAAACTACGGCTGGCCCCTCTTCTCGTACGGCCTCAACTACGACGAGTCGCCCGTTGGTGATCTGACCGAGGCCGAAGCACAACAGATAAGTGTCTTGCCACTCAAGGGCTGGAGCCGCGAGTTCAACATGGCGCCCTCGGGGCTGGTGCAGCTGCAGGAGAGTGCCTTTCCCAAATGGAATGGCGCCTTTCTGTGGGGGGCGCTCGCGCAGCGGCGCCTCATCGGCTATGAGCCCAACTCGGGCCTCACATCTATCCTGCTTGAACAGGTAGGCCGGGTCCGGGATGTGGCGCAGCTGCCCAGCGGCAACCTGCTGATCGTCTACGACACCACAGATCCCGACCCAGATAAGCTGAACGGCAGCGTGGTAAAGGTCATCAGGCGATGAGCGGGACGGTGCCGCGCCATGCTTAGGAATAGTAGTCGATGATATTGGAAGCTGTCCACGCTGATGCCGCCACCAGCTGCAAGCAATCGCCTATTTCGAACGACCCGTAGATCAGAACAGAAGCAAACCAGGATAGGCTGGCAAGCATCTGAAAGGCCCACTTCGCGTTGACTTTTTTCTGGACCTGCTGCTGCTTTAACTCGTCTTGCATCAGCATACACATTCCTCCCCGCAGCAGCTCAAGTCGTCTAGGTAAAGGCCCTCACTCCGGTACTGTTCAAGGATCGCTGTATCCATACCCAGCCGAGTGCCAATGGCGTTCGCTACAACCCCGAATCTCTGTCTGAATTTGTAGATAAAGCAAAAGATCAGATCATCATGACGCACCTGGGGTCCGGCTAAAAACAATCCAGGTGTTTTGGTTGATTCATCCTGATCGTTGAGCAGACAATATGCGTCGTGCTCGTGCCAATGAAACAAGTCTCTGACAAGGACGAGGCTACTCGTAAATCCTGTCGCCAGAATCGGCTGGGTCGGGACTTTGAAAGGTTTGGGATAGCCTCTGAGGTGAATGAGATAGTTGCCCTTCTCCAGTTTGACCTCATCAACCGTTGCACCACCACTGAGCTCAATGCAGTTATGCTGCATTTCCTCCTGCAGCCTTTCCAGCGTAAAAGGCGCCAGGTTTTCACTGGGATCCGTTGTTCGGGTATGCCAGGTTCTGTCGCGTTCAAGCACACGAACCTTTTTCCCAAATCGACTCAGGTGGATGGCTGCATCAATACCACTTTCATACCCACCGATAATGGCAAATTCGTCGCCTTCTAGGTCTTTCCAGCTCTTCACGTGGCTGTTGTGCAAACAGAGTTGGGCACCTGGAATCGAATACATGTTTGGGTATTGGAACTCGCCAGCTGCCCAAATAACAAAGCGCGCCTTCAGTGTTCTCCTCCCAGTGAGGCGGAGCGTAAATAACCCTTCAGAAGGAACGATTTCCTCTACATTCACCCCCTCAGTGATCGGCAATTCTAGATATTCGGACACACTTCTCAAGTACTCCGCATACTCAGCACCAGTGGGATGCTCCTTTCTGACGGTGTATGCAGGTGAGGTCCCCGACACAACAGCGTTGAGGTCGAGGTGGCCAAAGAAGTTGGTGGTGAAGGAGGGCGTGATGAAGCGCATCTCTTTCGGCCACTTGGTGAATGTAGCGCCGACAGTCTCCCGCTCGAGAATCATCATCCGTTCTACACCCAGCTCTTGGAGCATCGCTGCCACGCCGATCCCTGCAGGACCTGCTCCAACGATCACAACGTCATATTTCTGCATTACCAAAGCTATGGGTTCACTGATGCTCAATCGTCTGCAGCAACAACGGCCCTATGAGGCCGCCATGCATACCAGTGAAGGTTATTCTGCTAGAGTGTGATTACTTGATCAGGAGGGCTGCCAGCGAGGGCGGCGTACAGATCTGGGAAGCAGCCCACCTTAGCGCCGGCCACTGTGTTCGACGGGTGGCATTCGCCCGGTTCAGTGCGACCCACACCGTCGGGACCACACCAGCGCGGTTCGCCCTCGGCTAGGTTGCGTTCCAGGGCGCACATGTCACACATCATCAGCAGCATGCCTTTCTCAGCGGCAACCTTGGCCAAACGCTCGCCGATGGGGTCGCCCTGTCGCAGTACGAAGGTGTTGTCGTCAAAGAAAAACATACCCACTACATCGACGCCGTGGGTGCCTGCCTCCAGTTGGGGTAAAATCATCTGCCCTAGCTTGTAGCTCGCAGCACGGGGATGGGCAAAGACGTAGGCAACTTTCATTTCGCGTTGGGGATAAGGTTACGGAAGCCATAGTGGTACACACATAAATGTGTATCATCATACACACTGGCGGTATGTACAACCGATCCTCTACGAAAGTTCGTGCTCCTCAACTTAGGCCGGGTGTGGAGGATCTACCTCCAGGCACGCGACCTTGGCTGACCTAGTGCGCAGGCCTTTAGGAGGCATACCTGCTGTTTCCGCCGATGAGGTATCAGCCGCGTGGAGCTACGCCTTCCAGCGGTACGTGGCCTCGGCGCGGTCGGCGGTGGCGCCGATGGGCGGGTTGGGCTTGCGGACCGTCACTTCGATGCCGACGACGAGGTGCGGGTAGGCCGCGCGGACGCCCTCGGCGATCAGGTACGCCAGCCGCTCGATCAGGTAGACCTTGTTGTTGACCACCACATCGTGCGTCACCTGGTACACGCGCTCGTAATCGACGGTCTTCTCCAGCGCATCCTCGCGGGCGGCTTCCTCGAAGTCGAGGTCCATCGCCACATCGACCTCGAAGCGCCCGCCGATGCGGTGTTCCTCTTGCATGACGCCGTGGTGGGCGTAGAAAATGGCGTTGACGAGGCGTACCGTTCCGATGGTCACTAAGCGATGGGGCAGGGTAAGGTGGGTTACAGGCCGACGGCGGTGAGCAGCTCAGCGTCTTCGCCCGAGGTGCGTAGCTTGGCCACGAACAGCGTGTTGTAGATGCCGAGGACGGTGTCGCTGCGCTTGCGGTGTTCGTCAAAGTACGCCACCAGGGCCGGGTCTCGCCACGCGTCGGGTACGAAGATACCGCGTGGACCGTGCGGGCCGTCGCGGGCAGGCTCCGGGAAGCTCTTCTCCGGCTCGTAGGCGCGGCTGCCCGAGTGGCAGCCCACGCACTGCGTCGGCGTTTGCAGCGCTTTGGGCTCGGTGGTGGTCGATGGGGCAAGGCGGCCGTCGGCGTCGTAGGTGGCGAAGTCCCACAGCCCGTCGGCGCGTTTCTGCATCAGCGTGGTCTCCACGACGTCCCCTTCCAGCGTGTGCGTGGCTACGAACGCGGTGCCGACAGGGTAGAGCAGCTGCTGGCCGTTGGCTTGGTAGTTCTCCAGCGCGTAGCGCAGCGACGCCTCGGGCACTTGGATGCGCCGTTGGGCGACCGTCATCACGCCCTTGACCTCGATGGCAAACCACGCCGACGAGTCGGACGGCAGCGTGGCGAAGAGCGCGTCGAGCGTGGGCGGTAGCCGACGGGCGTCGTAGTACGTCTGGCCCACGAAGGCCTTGAGCTCGTCCCAGGTGAGCACGCCATCGGGGCCTGTGGCCGCCGTCAGCCCCTCGGCGTGCGCCGAGCCCGCGGTGTTGAGCCAGTACCGGCCCTCTTCGTTGACGAGCAGCCCGGCCTCGAACGGGTCGGCCGTCTCGGGCGCGGCGTAGGCGCCGAAGTAGTAGCGGAGCAGCGGCTCCGGGCTTGACCGTTCGAGCTGCACCTCGATCCGGCTTGGGCCCGCGCCTCCCGCACAACCTGTCAGCACGACGAGTAGGCCCCACACCATAATCCTCAACATCCTATCCTCAACCTCCCAACTGTTGTAAGAGCCCCCGTGCCCGTTGGTCGCCGGGCGTGAGCGTGAGTAGCGTCCGCAGCAAGCTCCGCGCCTCGTCTATGCGTCCCGTCTGGGCATAGATCAGCGCCAAGTTGCCGTAGGCGGGCGCGTACTCGGCATCGACCGCGATGGCGCGCTCAAAGTATGAGGCGGCATCGGCGGCTTGCTGCATGAGCGCGATGGCGCCGCGGTTGACGAGTGCTACGGCCAGATCGGGATCCAGCGCGATGGCACGGTCGAGGTGGGTGCGGGCCTGGTCGAGCGCCTGGCGGTTTAAGTAGATGAAGCCGAGGTCGTTCCACGCTTTGGGGTGGTGGATGGGGTCTTCGGCTATGACGTATTCGTAAAATGCGATGGCTTCGTCGATGCGGCCCAACCGCTGGAGTGCCTCGGCCAGCGTCAGCGAGGCCTCGATGAACTTCGGCTGCAGGTCGAGGGCGCGCTGCAAGGGGGCCAGGGCTTCGCTGGAAAGCCCGGCGTCGTAGAGCGCGCGGCCGTGCCAGTAGTGCAGGCGGGCGGCCTCGGGGAACGTCGCCACACCCTCGGCGAAGGCCCGGACGGCCGCCTGCGTGTTGCCCTGCTCCAGCAGCGCACGGCCCAGCACGAGCCGCCCCTCCACCCGGTCCGTGTCAGCGGCGAGGGCACGCTGCACGCCGTCGATCACACGCGGCAGGTAATCGGGCAGGCGGTGCGTGGTGTCGTAATACTTGAAGTAGGCCACGGCGGCTTCCACATCGGCCTCCGCTTGCGAGGGCCCGGGACCATCGTTGACCACCTGCACCAGCTCGAACGGCGTCGTGCGTGTGCGGATGCGGGCGATGTCCTCTGGGCGGCGTGCCTCGGGCAGCGTGCGGCGGATCCAGTGGTCGGTGAACGTGACGTGCGGGATGTCGCTGGTGCCGCTCTCCTGCAGGTGGCACGACTGGCAGTCGCCCGTCATGGCCTCGGCCAGCGTAGCCGCGTCGGGGCGGTTGCACGCCAATTGCTCGGGCGTCTCTTCGGGGTTGTGGCACGATTGGCAGACCGTGTTGAAGTGGTCGGCGTCCAACTCGGCCACGGGCTGATGCGGATCGTGGCAGGTGGTGCACGTCATGGCGCTCTCGGTGAAACACTCGCTCTTGGCCAGCCGCAGCGCGTGCGACGAGATGCCGAACCGCTCGGGGTCCTCCAGCTGGTCCCGCGTGACGAAGACGCTGCGGTTGCCCGAGAGCGGCTCGCCCGGCACGAAGTCGAGCATGTTTTCGCCCGGCTCGAACACCGTCGTTCCGGTGAGGTGGCACTGCTGGCACACGGCCAGCTGCTGATCCCGGCTCAGGTAGGCACTGTTGACAATGTGGGGGTCCGGCTCGCCCTCGGGCGGCTCGAAGCCGTCCAGCCGGTAGGAGACGTGCTCGCTGGCCGGGCCGTGGCAGCGCTCACAGGTAATGCCATTGGCTACGTTGTCGTAGTGGGTGGTCGTCTCCGGCGTGATCGGCGATGGGCCGTTGTGGCAGTTCATGCACTCGCCCGCGATGGGGCGCCCGAAGCGGAAGTTGATCTGCTCGTAGGCGGGACTCATGTCCCAGCGCTCGCGCTCTACGTACCATGTCAGCGGCATCTGCGTGACGTGGCCGTTCACGTTCATCAGGTACGACCGCGTGGCGTTGCCCGAGCCGATGACCCAGTCCGCCGCGTGGACGCGCTCGTACACGACGGTCCCGGTACCGTCCAGGCGAAACTCGCGCTGGACCAGCGTGTCACCCTGCAGCAGGGGCTCGTAGTAGAGGTCGAAGCGGGCGTTGTAGATGGGTGCTACACTCGCAAACCGCTCGGGCGCCGTGCTGGCATCGAACGCGCTGAGCGAGCGGCCCATGCCCGTCTCGTGGTAGCTTGCGTAGAGCTCGCCGTGGCAGCTGGCACACACCTCATCGCCCACGAACGTGGCAGCGGTAGCCACGGGCACCACAGGGGGCGGTGGCGCGGCGGGGGTGCATGCCGCGAGGGCGCACACCGCGAGGGCGCACACCGCGAGGCCAAGCGGCAACGGCCAACGTATGAAGATAGTGGGAAGCATCACGGACGCCGCCAATCCTTCACGCCGTGCCGGGTTCCCCTGCGCGCGGGCTGGCACAGTCCTTGAGGATAGGAAAAGCGGCACACGCCCCACTGTAAATACCACCCCCGTTCCCAAAGCGGGACCAACCCCACAGCCTTCCCATGCCAAGCTGGGCCATCCTCTTTGCTACGTTGCTCGCGCTGGCGGGCGTCATCCTGGGCGGTCAGCTGGTGGTTGACCCCGAAGCGTCCCAGGCACCTATGGCAGATGCCTATGCCCCGCCTCCCGACCCGCTGGACCGATCCATCCGAATTGCGCCTGATGCCGACGAGCGCGCCATCGCCGATGCGCTTCAGACACCCCTCATGGTTTTATGGCGGCAGTACGAGGGGCAAAACGTTGAAATTACAGCGTCTATGCGCCCGTATATTGATCAGGTCACTGATCTGATGGAGCCGCACCACCACGCTTCGCTGACCGTCTCGGTATTTGCTACCGACTATACCCTCGCTCAGCAGCGCGCCGAGTACCTCCAGAACGCCCTCGTACAAGCAGGCCTCCCCGCCTACGTCGTTCGTGTACAAGGCGAGGCCGGGACGCCCGGCGTCTTCGTTACCCCCTGACCCGCCGTACCCATGTTTGAACCCAACATCGTCATCACGGCCGTGGGCCTCCTGACCTTCCTGCTAGGGTTGGGCGGCGGCTACCTGTTCTTCCAGCGTCGCAGCCGCGAGATCCTGGCGAGCATGAAGCAGCTGCAGCACGACCTGCGCGAGAAGGAGCAGGACCTCAACCGGGTCAGCTACCAGCTCTCCACGGCGCGCGTCCATGCGCCCGCGACCGAAAAAGATTCCGCCGAACTGAACTACCTGCGGCAGACCATCACCGAGCGCGACGGCGAGATCATGCGCCTACGCGATGAGGTGATGACGCTTCGCCAAGCACAGCCGGCCGCGTTCCGCGATGTGAACGACACCGATTGGGCGCAGATGCACCAGGCCCTCGCCGAGGAGAAGCTGCAGGTGCAGCAGGCGCAGGCCGCCGCCCAACAAGCCCACGAGGCGCTGCTGGCCGAGCGCGATCAGCTGGCCGAAGCCAAGGCGCGCATCGAAGCACACCAGCAGAACCTGCAGCAGCGCGCGGCCCAATTAGCCCAGGAACGCGAAGCGTTAGAACAGGAGCGCTACGACCGGATTATCCAGGACGAGCAACTGCAGCAGCGCACCGAAGACACGCAGGCCGCACACGATCGCATCGCTACGGAGCGCGCCGACCTCGACGCACGGGCGCAGGCCCTGGAGGCCGAACGCAACCAGCTGGACGAGCAGTGGGCCGAGGTCAAGATGGAGCGCCAGCGCGTAGAGAACGAGCACAGCCGACTCCAGCAGCAAGCCGACCGCGTTGCCACCGAGCGTGCCGAGGTGCAGCAGGAGCGCCAAGCGCTTGAGACCCAGAAGCACAAGGCGAAGGCCGATCTGCGCAACGCTGCCTACGAGATCGAGTCGATGACGCGCCAGCAACAGGTGCTCCAGACCAAGATGAGCGCCTTGCAGAAGGAGCGAGAGCAGATCCAGCAGCAGCGCGAGGCCGCGCAGGTCGCCCTCGACCAGAGCCACGACGAACTCCAGCAGCAGCGCGATCAGCTGGCCGCCGAGCGTCAGGAGCTGGACGATCAGCAGAGCACCTTGCGCGAAGAGCGAGCCGCGCTGATGCAGCCGCGCGCCGCCGCCCAACGGGAGTCTGATGCCTTGCTCAAACAGCAGGCCACGCTCGAGGCCGAGCAGGGTGCGCTAGATCGACGTGCCCGCGACCTCGACGCGCGCGACGACGCCATCACCATGCGCGCTCTCCGCATCGACAAGGAGCTGGAGCAACGCGAGGTCTCGCTGCGCGAACGCCTGGAAGCCGACCTCAGCGAGCGGGCTGAGGCCATCAAGGCCAGCCGCAAGGCGCTGGAGCATGAATACAACGACAAGCTGGGCGTGGTACGTGCCCGCGAGGAGCAGCTAGAGCAACGCCGCAAGGGCTTTGCCCAAGAAGAACAGCGCCTGCACACGGCACAAGAACACCTCCGCACCCAGCAGACTGATCTACGCACCCAGCGCGACGAGCTGGACCGTGAACGCCAGCGGCTGGGCAAGGCCGAGGCCAAGCTCAACGAGGCCATCGGCGCGTTCCGCGAGGAAAAGCTCGGCCTGCGCACCACCGCCGACTCCATGACGCAGCAGCGCGACTGGATTGCCCAGCAGCAGCAGCACCTGGAGCAACGCGAGAGCCAGATCCGCGCCCAGCACGACACGCTCGACGAGAAACTCCGCGCCATCGAAAGCGAGCGTGCCGCCCTGGTGCAGGCGCGCCAAGCCTTGGAGGCCGAGCGCCTCGCCAACCCCTCGCCACAGGAGCAGACTGCGCAACAGCGCCAGCTGCTGATGCGCGCTACCCAAGCCGAGCAACGGGTGCAGACGCTGACGGCCCGGCTGCGTCAGTTCGAGAAGCAGGTGCGGGCGCCCGTCGCGGCACCGCCTACCAAGCTGCCGGGCGGCGACGGCGGCATGAAGCGCGGCCCACAAGCGCCGCAGCAACGGCGATTGCCTGCCCCTGCTCCGGCCAAGCCTGCGAGCGCGCCTCCTGCGCCGCAGTTTGCCCAGCAGTACCAGCCGCTGGCCCGCGCTGGCCAACCGCGACCGCTCGCAGGCGATGCCCTCCAGAAGCTCTCGGGGGTCGATGCGCGCATCGAGCACGAGCTGCGCCGCATGGGCTACGACTCCTTCGACCGCATCGCCCGCTGGAACGCCACCGATGTACGCCGCGTCTCGCAAGCGCTCAACATCGACCCCAACTTCCTGCGTGACCGCTGGATCACCGAGGCGCAATCGCTGCTCTTCGACCGGTAAAACCAGGCACGTTTAGCTGGTCAGAACGTCCCACAGCGCGCCCAGCCCGATGCCTTCGACCTCTGTGCGAACGCGCATGGTGCACCAGAAGTCGAGGATCATCATCTGCGCCGCGTGGATGGGTACGGCGATCCAGAACGAGCGGCACCGCCACACGAGCGCGCCGAGGGCCACGCCACCCAGGATGGAGAGCATCGCCTCGGGCAGTGGCTTCGAGATGTGCAGCACCGCGAACGGCACCATCTGGATGAAGATGGCATAGTGCCCAAACGTGCGCGCCGTGCCGAACAGCACAAACCCACGCCACAGGTACTCCCACCCGATCCAGTAGAACAGAAACAGCGCTTCGTAGATGAAGAACAGGCGCCAGCTGCTGGTGGCGGGCGCGAAGTGCGGGTACTTGGACTGGAACGCGGCGCTGTCGGAGAGGACCCACGTGCCGACGATGACGAGCGGGATGTAGAGCAGCGCGAGCGTAGAGGCCAGCTTCCAGTCGCCCAGGCCCAGGCCCATCTCGTGCCACCGCTGCTTGAACGCGTAGCGCAGCACTACGATGGGTACGAGGAAGCCGAGGATGCCTTGCGTGCCGAAGCGCCAGGCCCATCGCATCAGCCCGCGCTGGTCCGGATGAAACCAATCCGCGATTTCCTCTTGAAAGAAGCGGCGGCCGCCGATGGCATCGTGGATGATAACCAGCGCCGTGGCGATGATGAGCACCCAGATGGTCTGCTGGTCCAGTGCCCGCCACGCAGCCCACAGGCGCCGGCCTTCGTCCCACAGCCGTTCCTTCATGTGACGTATTCCCCAGTCGTACCCGTTTCGATGCGCGAGCCCGTTCAACGCCTGCTGATCCCTTCGTTCCTGCTGGCCGTGCTCATCGGAAGCGGCTGTTCGTCGCCCTCCGATGAGGCCATGCCGCCACTCGTGCAGTCCGTCGAGATGCCTGCGGCTGGGCCGGAGATCGAAGACCCGAGCGCCGCGCTCTGGGCCGACTCGGTAATGGCTACGCTCTCGGTGGACGAGAAGATCGGGCAGCTGTTCATCGTGCATCTCCTCTCGCAAGACATCCCTACGATCCTGCAAGGGGGGATGCCGGAGTCGGTGGCCAAGCATCACGCGGGCGGCTTCCTGATCTCGCGCATCCTGCCGCCCGGCGAGGTCTTCGCCGTGACGCGCCGCGCCCAGCAGCGCACGAGCGTCCCGCTGTTCATCGCGGCCGATTACGAACGCGGCGTGGGGCGTTTTAACAACCCGATGACCGAGTTGCCGTCGAACATGGCACTCGGCGCCACACGAGACGCCGCGCTGGCCGAAGAGGCAGGGCGGCTGACCGCGCTGGAGGCCAAGGCCATCGGCGTCAACCTGCTCTTTGCGCCCGTGGTGGACGTCAATAACAACCCCGACAACCCGATCATCAACACGCGCTCCTATGGCGAGGACCCGGCGCTGGTGGGCGCGATGGCAACCGCGTTTGTGCGCGGCGCACAGGCCGAGGGGGTGGCGACGACGCTCAAGCACTTCCCCGGCCACGGCAACACCGCCGTGGACTCCCACAACCGGATGGGCACCGTCCCGGGCAGCTACGCCGACCTCCAGGCGACGGAGCTGGCCCCGTACCGCGACGTGCTCAGCGGCCCGGCCGCACCCGAGGCGGTGATGACCGCCCACCTGTGGATTCCCGCGCTCGACGACGCGGCGATCCCGGCCACGCTCAGCCGCAACGTGCTCGGCGTCCTGCGCGACTCGCTCGGCTACGACGGCGTCATCGTCACCGACGACATCAAGATGGGCGGCCTCAGCAACACGTACGCGCTGGCGGACCGCATTCGGATGGCGCTCGATGCGGGCGTGGATATCATCCTCACGCCCAAGTCGATGGCCACCGCCGCGCGCATCGTCAGAGACCTGCTCGCCGATGGTTCGCTCACCGAAGCACGCCTCGACGAGAGCGTGCGCCGCGTGCTGCTGGCCAAGACGCACGCCAATCTCCACCGAACCGCCGTGCCCTCGCGCGACGCCTTCAACGCCCGTATGGCCGAACCCCTCGGCGAACCCACCGCCCAAGCCATCGCCGACGCCGCGCTGACGCAGATCGGCAGCCACCCCGCGCTGACGCTGGCCGACGGCGCCCGCGTGGCGCTGCTCCAACTGACCAACTACCGCAACTCCACCAGCATCGGCGTGGCGATGGACACGCTCGCTGCTTACCTCGAGCCTGTCACGGATCTACGCCTAGCCACCGAGACACCCTCAGAGGGCGAGTCGCGCCGCCTGATGGATGCCGCCGCTGGTGCCGATGTCGTCGTGCTCACCCTGTATCAACGCCTGCGTTCGGGCCGAGGCCGGGCCGGGCTCACCGAGGCCCAGACGCGCCTCGCCCAGCGCCTGACCGCGCTTGATGTGCCGGTGGTGCTCGTGGCCTTCGGCAACCCCTACGTCCTCGCCGACGTG
>JBCCMF010000023.1:0-25462 GCA_039026435.1 Bacteroidota bacterium | reverse complement strand
GCCGCGTCAAACGTCGATGGGTTTTTCACCGTACGCAACGTTGAGCCCGGCCAGTACACGTTTCAGGTCTCGTTTATCGGCTTCCAATCGTATGAGGAGCGAGTGCACCTGGACCGTGGCGAGACCTTACTTCGCGGTGTCGTGCTGGAAGTGGACGAGCAGCTGCTCGGCGAACTGACTGTGGAGGGCACCCTATCGTTGAGCACTCGTATCGTGGCTGGTACCCAGATTCTTGGCCCTGCAGATCTCATGCGTATTCCATCGCCCGAGGTAAGTAGCGATCTCCTCAACTATCTGGCCGGCTTGCCAGGGGTAGTGAGCCGAGGAGACCGGGGCGGCCAACTTTTCATCCGAGGAGGAGAGCCCACGCAAAATCTGGTGCTGCTTGATGGCATCTTGCTCTACCAGCCGTTCCATATCATCGGCTTTTACTCGGCCATCCCTGGCGACATCGTCCATCACGCCGACGTGCATGCGGGTGGGTTTGGTGCCGAGTACGGCGAACGCTTGTCTTCGGTCCTGAACATTGGTACTCGAGCCGGCAACAAGCAACGCTTCGAAGGGGCCGTGGGGGTGTCGCCGTTCATGTCAAGTATACGCGTGGAAGGCCCAATCCTTCAGGATCGGATCTCCGCCCTTGCCTCCGTGCGGCAGTCACTCGTTGAGCAAGTTGCTGGCCCGGCAATCGGCCAAGATCTGCCGTTTACATTCTTCGACAGCTTTGCCAAGGTGCACACCTGGCTGGACGATACCAGCCAGCTCTCACTGAGTGGGGTCTACGCCCACGACGAGGGGCGCGTGCAGCAGATCCCTGGTGGCAAGCCGCAAGAAGAGATGGCATGGACCAATGGTGGCGTTGGCGCCCGCTACGTCATTCTGCATCCGTACTACCCCGTACAAGGGGAAGCACAAATAGCCCACTCCTGGATGGATGCTCGTCTGGGTCCAGCTGTTGGACCAACGCGTGAGTCGGCGGTCACAAACACACGGTTTTCAACCCGTGGTACGTTTTACGGCACCAACGCTGATGTCGAGGCCGGCTTCCGCATGTCAGCCACGAGTTACAACAACCAACTTGGCGGTGACTTTCAGAATGTTCTGGCGTCTGAAGATTACACGACCCAGTTCGGCGTCTACGTGCAGCCTGAGTTTCGAGTAGGTCGCGCAGTGGCTATTCGCCCTGGCATAGCACTCCAATACTACGAGAAGAAACCGTTTCCAACCATTGAACCCCGGCTACGCATTGTTCTGGGCGACTCGGTGCAGCAGTTTACAGTAGCTGGTGGGCGGTACCACCAAGAGCTGATTGGCATTAATGACAAGCGTGACGCGGCTAGTGTTTTTACAGCTTGGACACTGGCGCCAGACAATCAGGTACCTGAAGCATGGCACGGTATTGTAGGCTTCAATCGCCAGTTGGGTAGTGGTTTGGGACTATCGACGGAAGGCTTTTACAAGTCACTCCGCAACATCGGTTTTCCTGAATGGACTCCATTTCCAACGTTTTCCACACAAATACAGCCTACGGACGGAGAGGCGTATGGATTGGATCTGCGTTTAGAGGTGCAGCGAGCGCAGTTCTACGGGTACATCAATTACGGATGGGCAAACGTCACCTACACCTTCGTTGGGCCCCAAGCTGAACAGTCGGCTGGGAGTGTCGATGTGTCGTTCCGCCCACCGCATGACCGCAGGCATCAACTGAGTGCGGGCTTGAGCTACGCATTTGGCAATGTCCATACCCGCTTGCGGTGGCACTTTGGTTCAGGATTACCGTTTAACCAAGCACGAGGCTTTGATGTAGCTCTACCCGTAGAGGGGGTGTTCGACGTCATGGGAGAGCCCGGCCAACGGCGTGCCTTGTACGACGGACCCTTAGCAGGCGAATTGCCAACCTACCATCGTCTTGACGTCTCTGTGGGCTACGACTGGTCGATGTCGTGGGCCGAGGTGCGGACTCAGGCTGCGCTCATCAACACCTATGACCGCTCCAACATTTTCTTTGTAGATATATTCACCTTGAGCCAAGTGGACCAATTACCCTTAGTGCCCACACTCGGCCTGGAGGTAGCTTTCCGATGAGACAGGACCGAACGCACATGAGGCGTCTGCTGCTGATCGCGGCCGTGGTGGTGACCAGCTGGGGATGTGAAACTGGTGTCGAAGCCATCCGGCTGGCCGAAGAACCGTTCACGCTTTATGGCTTTTTGTCTACCTCAGCCGATACGCAGTTCGTACGCGTCGTTCCTATCGAAGCTGACATCGATAACACCCAAGAACGCCCAATCGATGCCACAGTGACGCTAACTAACCTGCAGACCATGCAGGTAGACACATGGTCGCTCAGCACCCTCCAATACGACGACGGAAGCTATGGCTACATCTTCTTCAGTTCAGCGCCTTTCGTAGCCGGGCAGACCTATCGCCTCGCCGCTACGGCCAGTGACGCCAGAACCTCATCTGTGGTGGTAAAGGCGCTAGAATCGTTACCTGTGTTTCAAGACACAGGCGTCATCATTGAGAGGGGGGATGAGTTAACGGTGCGCCACGGGTTCTTCACACCTGTTGGAGACGTGAGCCCCAATGAGGCCCGGGTCACATACCGAGTGCGGGCCAACCGAGTCGGTGCGGCTGTGGAGGACGTTGTGCTCACCTCACCCGCCAGTGCATTCGAACAAGTCAATGTCTCTATAAATCCAAATCCATTCTGGAGAATCCAGATCAGTTTGTCAGACGATCGCTTTCGGCTGGCGCAAGCGCTCCGCGAACGGGGCGAAGTGGCCACCCTGGACCAATGTATCGTGATAGAAAGCATCGAAGTGAGAATCCTGGCCGTTGACGAGACCTGGCTTGCCCTTCAAGAGATTGAAGGCGATCTGATCACAGACCCTTTGGCGTTCTCGAACGTCGAGAATGGCCTCGGTTTTGTAGGTAGTGGCGGTGTGACTACGAAGCAGTGGGCGCCATTCGAGTTCTATGTGCAGGCAGCTGATATGTTGTTGCCTGGTGGACCGAACACCTTCACGAACTACCAGCCAGACTGCCGCTAAGCTGTAGGGCAAAAACCTGCCCATCGACCACGGCGAGGAACTGCACTCGGCAGGCTCGCATTTCAGCAGGCGCTTCTCTCTCGAGCTTCTGCCGATCCCGATGTTGTACCGCTCCCTCTTCTTGGCCCTCTTCTTTGCACTCACGCCAGCGGTGGCTGCGTGGGCGCAAGCCACCAGCGATGCGGGCGCGCTGACCGAAGGCATGATGGCGTTCCGCGAAGAACGCTACGCCGACGCGGCGGCCATCTTCGAGCGCATCACTGCTGACGACCCGGCCAATGCAGAGGCCCATTACCTGCTGGCCCGGTTGTACTTCGAGACCCCGTTGCGAGACGTGAAGAAGGCGGGTCGAGCCCTCAACAAAGCCCTCGACATCGCGCCAGAGAATCTGCAGTACATGGTAGCCAAGCTGGTGCAGCTCCGCGTCGATTCATGGAGCTTCGTCACCGACCGCCTCCGCGAGCAGCGGCGCCGAGACCTCGCGCGCAAGATCCTGAAGCGCGACTCGCTCAACGCCTTCGCACACGAAGAGCTGGGCGTGGCCGCCATCCGCGACTTCTGGGAGTACCGCAACGCCATCATGTTTCCCACGCTGAAGTACGGCAACTTCATGCAGCGGCAGTCGCAACGCACCAGCACCGAAGTGCAGGGCTTTGGCGAAGCACCTGCCTTCGGAGACGACATCGACCCCGGGCCTGTGCCCGGCGCCCGGCAGAGCTTCCTGACGGACAACTTCGTGGACCTGAACGAAGTGTTTATCGCCGATAAGTTCGACATCGAAACGCTGCAAGAGCAGGGCATACCCGTGCAGGACTTGAGCCGCCGCGCGGAGCGGGCCTACAACCGCGCCATCGCCCACCTGCAGGTGGCCCTGGAGCAAAACCCGCGGCATCAGGCCATCTACGAGCACATGATGAAAGTGTATGCCCTCAAAGGCGAATACGACGATGCACTCACCATGCTGCAGGACATGTACGTCTACTTCCCCGATGACTACACCCTCTGGCAGTACCTCGGCTACGCACACTTCCGGGCGGGCAATACGGAGTCTGCTAACGAGAGCTTTGAACAAGCCCTCAAGTTCATGACGCCCGAAGAGCTGGCGGCCTACACCGATCTGGAACTGATCCTGCCCGAAGACGAGCGCGACGCCTACCGTGCCAACCCCGACGCGTACGCCACCAAGTTCTGGGCCAGCCAAGACCCGCGGTTTCTCACCACGTTCAACGAACGGCGGCTGGAGCACTTCGCTCGCCTCGTCTATGCCGACTTGCTCTATGGGGCGCCGCAACTGGGCATGCGTGGTTGGCAAACGCAACGTGGCCAGATCCACATCCGCTACGGCGTCCCCAAAGCCGATGTGGTCGTGGTCTCTAGCAGCACATCGGGGCTACGCAACAGGATGCGAGAAGAGGCGCAAACCTTGCAGGAGGATGAGTTCTCGCAAAATCAAGACAACGACTTTGCACAGCAAGCATCGCGGAGTGGCCGCGACGTGGACAACTGGGACATCGGGGAAGAGGGTAACACGTACAACATCTGGCAGTACGATGAATTCCGATTCGTTTTCGAGGACCCATTCCGCAACAACGAGTACCGCCTCTACACGCCGTCTGCGCGTGACATCAGTGAGGGCGATGTACCGTGGCAAAACGACTACGTCATCATCGCCCGCGAGACCATCCGCGAACGTCCCGAGGAGTACGAATACGAGGCGCCAGGGCGGCAGATTGACCTGCCCTATCTCGTCTCTTCATTCAAGGGCGAAGCGGGCAAGACCGATATGTACGTCCACTACGCCGTACCCATCACCAGCTACGACCCCGAGCAAGACGTGATCAACGTGACGGCCAACGTGGGGACGTTCCTCGTGGCCCAGGACCGCGACATCTTGGTGGAGCAGCGGCGCACGGTGTATGGCCTGAGCACACAGCAGGTGATCTCGTTCGAGGAAACCAACCTGTGGGTCGATACCAAAAAGATGGAGGCGCCCCCAGGCACGCACGAACTCTCTGTCGAGTTTGAGACGGTGAGCGGCGAGACCGTGGCTGTGCAGCAGCGCGACATCACCGTGCCCGACTACAGCGACGGCCGCTTTGCCATCAGCGATATGGTGCTGGCCTACCGCATCGACGAAGTCTTCGACGCCACGGGCGACGTAGACGGTGCTGACCTCATCCGCGACGGGCTGCAGATCACGCCTGCACCGTGGAGCGTGTTTTCGCCCGAGACCCCGATTTACCTCTACTTTGAGATGTACAACCTGGGGCTGAACGACGCGGGGCAGACGAACTACTCCGTCGAAGCCATCCTGCAGCCCCGCGATGATACGAAGGGCGTCCGGCGGCTGCTCAAGCGCGCTTTCGGGCGCAAGAAGGGCGGCACGGCGGTGAACTTGCCACCCGGCATCGGCACGACGCCCGATGAGTCGCAGTACCTGATTCTGGACGTGGAAGACGAGAAGACGGGCCTCTACACGCTCACGCTGCGCGTAAAGGACAACGTCAACGGCGAGACACGTGAGACCAAGCAGGAGCTATTCCTGGAGTGATCTTGGCTAAGCCTCCGCGAAGACACGGCACGGTGGGATACGCAGGTAGCGCGGGGCGTTAAGGGGCGGCTTCTTTCACCGAACCCTCTGCCAGCGTGAGCGATCAGAGCATCATCTTCTCGATGGTGGGCGTAGGCAAAGTCTACCGCTCCACCAACAAGCAAGTCCTCCGCGACATCTACCTGTCGTTCTTCTACGGCGCAAAGATCGGCGTCCTCGGCCTCAACGGCTCTGGGAAAAGCTCGCTGCTGCGCATCATCGCAGGCCTGGATACCGACTACCTCGGCACCATCACCATGCAGAAGGGCGTCACCTTTGGGCTGTTGGAGCAGGAGCCCGAGCTTGACCCCGGCAAGACCGTCCGCGAGATCGTGGAAGAGGGCGCCAGCGAAGCCGTGGGACTGCTGCGCGACTACGAGGCCGTCAGCGCTAAGTTTGCCGAGCCGGATGCCGACTTCGAGGCGTTGATGGATGAGCAAGCCAAGCTGCAAGAGCGCATCGATCACCTCAACGCGTGGGACATCGACAGCCAGCTGGAGATGGCGATGGGGGCCATCCGCTGCCCACCGGGCGATACGTCGGTGGCCGTGCTGTCGGGTGGCGAGCGGCGGCGCGTGGCGCTGGTGCGGCTGCTGCTGCAAGCGCCGGATGTGCTGCTGCTGGATGAGCCCACCAACCACCTCGACGCCGAGAGCGTGGCGTGGCTGGAGCAGCACTTGGCGCGGTACGAGGGCACCGTCATTGCCGTCACGCACGACCGCTACTTCCTAGACAACGTAGCCGGGTGGATCTTGGAGCTAGACCGGGGCCACGGCATCCCATTCGAAGGCAACTACACGAGCTGGCTGGAGCAGAAGCAGGCGCGCCTCGCCACGGAAGAGAAGCAGGTGTCGAAGCGGCAGAAAGCCCTGCAGCGGGAGCTGGAGTGGGTGCGCACCAATCCCAAAGGCCGCCGGGCCAAGAACAAGGCGCGCATCTCGGCCTACGAGGAGATGCTAGCCAACCAGCAGGAGGCGCGCAACGAAGACATCGAAATCCCCATTCCGCCCGGACCGCGCCTCGGCAACGTCGTGATCCAGGCCAACGAGGTGGCCAAGGGGTATGGCGAGAAGCTGCTGTACGACAACATGAACTTCTCGCTGCCGCCCGGCGGCATCGTGGGCATCATCGGGCCTAACGGCGCAGGCAAAACCACGCTCTTCCGCATGATCACCGACCAGGAAGACCCCGATGCCGGTACGTTTCGCGTGGGCGACACCGTGCAGATCGGCTACGTGGACCAGAACCGCCCGCTGGACAACAGCAAGTCCGTATGGGAAGTCATCTCGGGCGGCGCCGACAGCATCAAGGTGGGCAGCCGCGACATGAACTCGCGCGCCTATGTGGGCCGCTTCAACTTTGCCGGGAGCGATCAGCAGAAGAAGGTCTCCGAGCTCTCCGGCGGCGAGCGCAACCGCGTCCACTTGGCCAAGACGCTCCGCGAAGGCGCCAACGTACTCCTGCTCGACGAGCCGACCAACGATCTGGACGTGAACACGCTGCGGGCACTAGAGGAAGCCCTGCTCAACTTCGCAGGCTGTGCCGTGGTCATCTCGCACGACCGCTGGTTCCTCGACCGCATCGCCACGCACATCCTCGCCTTCGAGGGCAACAGCGAGGTCTACTGGTTCGACGGCAACTACTCCGACTACGAGGAGAACCGCAAGCAGCGCCTCGGCATCGACGCAAGCCAGCCCGAGCGCATCAAGTACAAGAAGCTCACGCGCGACTAACCGCGATGCTGATTGACACCCACGCGCACCTCTACCTCGACCGCTTCGACGCCGATCGCGAGGCTATGATCGCACGGGCGAAGGCAGCGGGCGTGACGCGCATCGTGCTGCCCGCCATCGACGTGGCGTCGATCCACAAGGCGATTGCGCTGAGTGAGCAATACGATGGGGTGTGGGCGATGGCCGCGATCCACCCCTCGGAGGTCAAAGACGCCACCGATGCCGACTTCGATGCTGTCCGCGAGCTATGTACGCATCCCAAGGTGATCGCCGTGGGCGAGAGCGGGCTCGACTATTACTGGGACCGCTCGTTCGATGCGAAGCAACACAACTTCCTGCGTCGCCACATACACCTCACGCTCGACACCGAGCTGCCGCTCATCATCCACAGCCGCGACAAGGCCAAGGGCGAAGTGGTCTTCCCCGACCTCATCGCCACCATCGACGAGGTGTGCAACGCGCGACCGGATGGCGACCAGCTACGTGGCATCTTCCACTGCTTCGGCGGACCAACGTGGGTGGTCGACGAGGCCAAACGGCTGGGCTTCCTGCTCGGCATCGGCGGGACGCTGACGTTTAAGAACAGCGGCGTGGCAGATGTGGTGGCTGAGATCCCAATGGAGCAGCTGGTGCTAGAGACCGATGCGCCGTTCCTGTCGCCGACGCCACATCGCGGGAAACGCAACGAGTCGGCGTACACGCGCTTGGTGGCCGAGAAGCTGGCCGAGGTGAAGGGCGTCTCGCTCGAAGAGGTCGCAGCGGTTACGACGGCAAATGCCGAGCGTCTGTTCGGGCTATCTCGTTCTGCTGGTTAAGCTGCGCTGGACGACTTTTGCGCCAGCTTGGGCAGCAACCACGCCATACCGAAGGCCCAGACGAGGGTCATGACGGATATGCCGAGGGCAACCCTGGCGGGTGCCAGACTCAAGAAGTGATCGAAGCTCCATGTCGTCAAAAAGTCAGTCTCCATGATGACGAGGTGCGCTATTGCCAGGATGAGCCCCTCGGGAAGGCGCTGGCGTACGCGTTGGAGGTAAGTCATGGCGCTGCTCGTATGGTCTGTTCAAGTGCTACGACACTCATGATTGCTTTGGCGTCAGCTTGGGCAACCACCAAGCCATAGTGAGTGTGAAAAATACGGCGATGAAGATGACCTGAAAGGCCAGCCATCCTGGAGAAAGGTTGAGGAAGTGCTCAAGGCTCCAGGTCGTCAAAAAGTTGGTTTCGACGATGATGGGCGTTCCGACGGCAACAAAGATGCCATAGGGCACCTGCTGGCGTACGCGTTCGAGATAGGTCATGGAGGTCACTTGGCTTTTTTGCATGCTCAAAAATAAGGAAGCATTGCAGATCGCGGCAAATGTCGTCTCTATTTGACCTGAGCGAAGAGGGTTTGAATTGAACCTCCTCGGGCAAACCGTGCTGTTCAGCAAAGGTAGAAGCGCTTCCAATCTTGAACCACACGCCATCCTCCTATGTCCGACGTGTACATCGTCAGTGCCAAGCGCACGCCCATCGGCCGCTTTGGCGGTGCCTTGTCCAAGTACAGCGCCGTCGATCTAATGGCGCATGCCATGACGGCCGCCCTGGAAGCCGGCAACGTCTCCGGCGATGCGCTCGACTTCTACATCTTTGGCAACGTGCTACGAGCAGGGCAGGGGCAACTGCTCCCTCGCCAGGCGGCGTTCAAAGCGGGTATTCCTGAGACGGTTGACGGGATGGCCATCGACATGGTGTGTTCGTCTGGCATGATGAGCGTGATGCAGGCCGCGACGCTCATCCGCGCAGGCGAGGCCGACCTGATGCTGGCCGGCGGGGGCGAGTCGATGTCTACGGCAGGCTTCTACCTGTCGGGCCGGGCACGCTGGGGCTACAAGTACCTCGCGGGCGCACCCGAGCAACTCAAGGACATCCTCCAGCACGACGGCCTCACCGATCCGTTCTCTGGCGACGCGATGGGGCTGCAAACCGAGAAGCTGATCGCCGAGGAAGGCGTGACGCGGAGCGAACTCGACGCCGTCGCCGCGATGTCGCACGAGCGGGCGCAGGCCGCCACGGAGTCGGGCGTGTTCGATGCCGAGATCGCGCCGATGACCTACCGCGTCAAGCGCGAAACGCACACGCTCACGGCCGACGAAGGCATCCGCCCCGGCACCACTGCTGCGTCGCTTGCGAAGCTGCGCACGGCGTTCTCGACCGACGGCGCGTTGACGGCGGGCAACAGCAGTCAGATCAGCGACGGCGCGGCCGCGCTGCTGCTCGCGAGCGAAGCTGCCGTCAAGGCGCACGGCCTCACGCCCATCGCCAAGGTACTGGGGGGGAGTTGGGCCGCGGGTGCGCCGTACCGCTTCCCCGAGGCGCCCATCCCTGCTGCCAAGCGCCTGATGGAGCGCCGCCACCTCAGCATCGGTGACTTCGCCCTGTTCGAGAACAACGAGGCCTTCGCCGTCAACAGCGTGCTCTTCAATCGCATGCTCGGCGTCGATCTCGACGCGCTCAACGTGCACGGCGGTGCCATCGCGCTGGGGCATCCCATCGGCTGCTCGGGCGCGCGGATCATGGTGACGCTGCTGCAGGCGCTACGCCAGCGCAACGAGACGATGGGCCTCGCCACGATCTGCCACGGCACGGGCGGCGGCACGGCCATCGCCATCGAGGCCGTGTAGGCGGTGATGACGACGGTCCCCGCTTCGTTTTTCGCGCGGTCCCCGCTGACGGTGGCGCCTGAACTGCTCGGCAAGCTGCTCGTGCATGAGTACGGCGGTCAGCGGCTGGTCGGGCGCATTGTGGAGACGGAGGCGTACATGCAGGACGACGAGGCCTTCATCGGCTGGGGCATTTACGATGCAACATCGGGTCTGATCAGGCCGGAGGGACGCGGGAAAGATCTGTTCGGTCCGCCGGGACGGGCGTATATCTACAAGGTATACCGCGTCCACTGGCTGCTGAACATCGTTACGGAAGCCGAGGGCCGAGGCAGCGCTGTGCTGATCCGGGCGCTGGAGCCTGTAGCCGGACTGACGGCGATGTATGGTCGTCGTGAGGCCGCCAAGCGCGACCGCGACCTGTGCAACGGCCCCGGTAAGCTGACGCAGGCGCTCGCCATCGACCGTGAACTACATGCGCATCCGCTGGACCAGCCGCCGCTGTGGGCCGCGGACGACGGATTCGTGCCCGAGCGCATCGCCACCACGACGCGCATCGGGCTGTCGCACGGCATCGAGGCGCCGTGGCGGTATGTCATCGACGGTCATCCGCACGTCTCGCCGGGCGTCCCGAGCGACGTCGCGCACGCCCGGCGCAGGCAGCGAAAAAACGCCTAAAAGCAGCACGAGTCGGCCGGACGGATTGGAGTCGCCGATGTGGTGGCGTAGCTTGGCAGGCTCGCATCGAAACACGCACATCCATCCGATGGTCATGAAGACCTCCACGCAGATCCGCCAGGAATTTCTGGACTTCTTCCGCGAAAAGCAGCACGAAATCGTCTCCAGCGCGCCGCTGGTGCCACAAGGCGATAGCACGCTGCTGTTCACCAACGCGGGCATGAACCAGTTCAAGGACGTCTTCCTTGGCGAAGGCAGCCGCGCCTACAACCGCGCCGCCGACACGCAGAAGTGCTTGCGCGTCTCGGGCAAGCACAACGACCTCGAAGAAGTGGGCGTGGACACCTACCACCACACGCTCTTTGAGATGCTCGGCAACTGGTCGTTCGGCGACTACTTCAAGCGCGAGGCCATCCGCTGGGCATGGGAACTGCTCGTGGACCGCTGGGGCCTAGAAGCCGACCGCCTCTACGCCACCGTCCACGAGGGCGATGCCAAGCTGGGCCTCGCCCCCGATGAGGAGGCCGCGACGTTCTGGCGCAAGGAGACGACGATCAACCCGGATCATATCCTGCTGGGATCGTCGAAGGACAACTTCTGGATGATGGGCGACACGGGGCCGTGCGGGCCGTGCTCTGAGCTGCACGTAGACCTCCGCACCGACGCCGAGCGCGCCGAGGTAGACGGCGCCAGCTTGGTCAACATGGACGACCCGCGCGTGATGGAGATCTGGAACCTCGTCTTCATCCAGTACAACGCCCAGAAAGACGGCAGCCTCCAGCCGCTCGCGGCCCAGCACGTCGATACGGGGATGGGCTTTGAGCGCATCGTGGCTGTGCTGCAAGGCAAGCACAGCAACTACGACACCGACCTGTTCACGCCGATCCTCGCCGCCATCGCCGAGCTGTCGCCACGCGCCGACATCCGCAGCTACACCGACATCGGCGGCAGCGCGGCCGAGCAGGAGCGCACGCAGATCGCCATGCGGGTCATCGCCGACCACATCCGCGCTATCGCCTTCGCGATCGCCGATGGGGCCGCACCCAGCAACGTCGGGCGGGGTTACGTCATTCGCCGCATCCTGCGCCGCGCCGTGCGCTTTGGCTACCAAAGCCTCGGCCTGAACGAGCCGTTCCTCTTCAAGCTCTTCGCCACGCTCAAGGCCAAGATGGGCGCGTTCTTCCCTGAGCTGGTGGAGCAGAGCGACTACATCGAGCGGGTCATCCGCGCCGAAGAGGAGAGCTTCTTGGAGACGCTGGGCACCGGCATCGGCTTCTTCGAACCCATCGCCGCGTACACCACAGCCGTGCAAAAGGGCGAGGCCGCCGACGTCTCGGGCGAACTGCTCAGCCTGCTGCGCCGCGCCTATCCCAACGACCTCGCCGATGCCGAGATCAAGACACGTGTCCAAGCCGCCGCCACTGAGGGGCAGGTGCCCGGCGAGGTCACCTTCTTGCTCCATGACACCTACGGCTTTCCCATCGACCTGACCATGCTGATGGCGCGCGAGGAGGGCATCGGCGTGGATATGAAGCAGTATCAAGTCTTGATGGCCGAGCAGAAGGCTCGCGCCCGCGCCGCAGCCAACTTCGCCGTCGATCAGAGCCAGACGCACGCCTGGACCGAACGCACCGCTAACGATGCTGCGACCACCTTTGTCGGATACGACGCGCTCCGTGTTGACGACGCCCGAGTCGCGGCCTACCGGACCGTTGAAGCAGAGGACCAGGACCCGCGCTACGAAATTATCCTCGACAAGACGCCGTTCTATGCCGAGAGCGGCGGCCAAGTCGGCGACACCGGCACCCTCGCGTTTGCTGCCGATGTCATCGAAGTGCTCGACACGCAGAAGCGCGACGGTCGCATCGTCCACGGCGTGGAGCGCCTGCCGAACGATTTCAGCGGCCCCGTCACGGCACAGGTTGACGCAGAACGCCGTGCGCGCATCGTGAAGCATCATACCGCGACGCACCTGCTGCACGCCGCCTTGCGCGAGGTGCTGGGCTCGCATGTGGCACAGAAGGGCTCGCTCGTGGCACCGGACCGACTGCGCTTCGACTTCAGCCACTTCGAGCGCGTCTCGGCGGAGCAGCAGCAGCAGGTCGAAGCCATCGTCAACGCTCGGATTCAGCAAAACATCGCCAAGCAGGAGGAGCGGGCGGTACCGTTTGACGAAGCCGTGCAGCGCGGCGCCACGGCACTCTTCGGCGAGAAATATGGCGACACCGTCCGCGTCATCACCTTCGACCCCGACTACTCGATGGAACTCTGCGGCGGCACACACGCGGACGCCACGGGCGAGATCGGGCTGTTGCGGATCGTTTCCGAAGGCTCGGTGGCCGCTGGCGTTCGGCGCATCGAGGCGGTGGTCGGGATGAAGGCGCTGGCGTACGTTGAGGAGGCGTTCGAAACGCTGGCGGCGGTGAAGCGCCAGTTCAAGTCACAGCAACCTGTCGATCGAGAGGTAGAAGCACTCGTACAGCGCGTGAAGGCACTGGAGCGCGAGGTCGGCCAGCTCAAGCAGGAGGCCTCGATGGCACAGGTCGATGCGCTTATCAACGCTGCCGTCATAGGCGACGACGTGCGTATCATCCAAGGCGAGGTCGCATCAACGGACATGAAGACGCTCACGGCCCTGGGGCAAGCGCTGCTGGATAAGCTCGGCGAGAACGCCGTCGCCGTTCTGGGCACGGCCGATCCAGGAGGGGAGAAGGTGTATCTTGTTGCTGTGGTAACGCCCGATGTAGTGAAGCGTGGCGTGAAGGCGGGGCAACTCGTCGGCGCGATGGCCAAAGAACTCGGCGGCGGCGGCGGTGGCCGGCCCACGCTGGCCAGTGCTGGAGGCCGCAAGCCGGAACGGCTGGCCGAGGTGCTGGCCGAGGTGCCAGAACGCGTGCGCTCATCGTTGAGTTAGGGCAGGCGTTGAATTCATCGGCCCCAACCGTCCGTTTCACGTTGCAGTTCTGACGAACATATCGCATCTTGCCACATGTAACCGTCGCTCCGCTCGCACTCTAGTGTTAAAGATAAAATCCGACGGCGTGCGGCGGATACGTTTGATGAAGTGAATGGAAGCTGTGACGACTTACGAGCAATTACAACGCGCCCGCCAGATAGCTGGGGCCGGGTTTATCGTCCTCGTCGATCCCGACAAGACGCCACAAGCACGTCTGCCCCGGGTAATCGACCAATGTGTTCAGGCTGGCGTTGACGGGATATTCGTTGGAGGCAGTCTCCTCAACGGCGCAGCCTTCAAGGCGTACGTGGCCACGCTCAAGGCGCTCTCGCCGTTGCCCGTAATTGGTTTCCCCGGCTCGATTAACCAAATTGCTCCCGATCTCGACGCCATTCTCTACCTGTCGATCATCAGCGGGCGCAATCCCGACTATCTGTTCGGCCGCCACATCCAGGCTGCCCCAATCATCAAGGCGATGGGCGTGGAGCCGATTTCGACAGGGTACATGCTGGTGGAGTCGGGCCACATCACGACGGCGCTGTACATGAGCAACACGATGCCGTTGCCGAGGCGCAAGCCCGATGTGGCCGCCGCGACGGCGCTCGCGGCCGAGATGATGGGCATGCGGATGCTCTTCACCGACGGCGGCTCTGGCGCCGACCATCCGGTGCCGCCAGAGATCGTGTCGGCCATCACCGAGACGTGTACCGTGCCCCTCATCGTGGGGGGTGGCCTGCGCACACCGAGCGCAGTGGAGGAGCGCGTGCGCGCCGGAGCCGGCTTTGTGGTGGTCGGTACCGCATTCGAGGAGCAGCCCGACACGACGTATTTGGCTGAGATGGTAGACGCTACGCGGAGCTGCGTTGTGGTGCCGCACAGGGCTTTCGCGTCATCTTAGCAGAGTCGCGCTTGTTGCAGCCACGCAACCGCTGTATTTTTGCCGCCCTCAAAACGCAGTCCCCAATACGACCTGGAGAGGTGCCGGAGTGGTCGAACGGGGCGGTCTCGAAAACCGTTGTACCCTTGCGGGTACCGAGGGTTCGAATCCCTCCCTCTCCGCCTAGAAGCGCTTGGATGATCCTCCAGGCGCTTTTCTTTTACATTCTGTGTGTCAAAAATTTAGCATAAGGCCTTGACGGCACCCAACGAGACGGCTATGTTGCGGGTGTTAAAAATTTCGCACACGCCGTAACTCTGTCGCGCTGCGGCCCGTACGGCCCCGCATCGTGCACTTCGCGACGCCACACCTTCTGTCGATGTCTGACTCCAACATGGTAACCCTGAGCCGCCGCGAGCGGCAGATCATGGATGTGCTGTACAAAGAGGGTCGTGCTACGGCCGCTGCCGTACTCGATGCCATCCCCGACCCACCCAGCTACTCAGCCGTGCGTGCGCTGCTGCGCATCCTGGTAGAGAAGGGTCATGTCTATCACGAGCAAGAAGGCCCGCGCTACGTGTACCTGCCCACCGTTTCCCGGGAGCGTGCGAAGAAATCGGCCATGCGGCGTGTGCTCGACACCTTCTTCGAGGGCTCGACGACGCAGGCGGTGGCGGCGCTGCTCGACATGGACGAAGACGTGTCGTCCGACGAGCTGTCGCGCCTCGAGAAGATGATCAACGAGGCCAAGCGAGAGGGACGCTAGACGCTGCTCACGCGCATCCACGCTACTTTTCTACACTCGGATTACGACATATCAATGGCTACCGAAACCGACAGCTTACTCTGGCTCATGGGGGAGTGGGCCATCAAGGGCACCTTTCTCATCGCTCTGGTGGGTGTGCTGACCCTGCTGCTCAAGAATGCCTCGGCCGCGTTGCGTCATGGGGTGTGGGCTATCGGGATGGTCATGCTGCTGTGCTTGCCCCTCTTGCAGCTTGTGACGCCCGCGCTGCCTGTCGGATGGATGCCCGCGCCTCAAGTGGAAGCGGCTGAGCCTGTGGCCGCCGTGGTTGAGGGGCTTGTTCCGACGTTCGAGAGCCCGGCACCGATGCAACAAGGCGAGCGCATCGTCAATGGGGAGGCCGACGTGACGTACGTCATCACGGTGGAGCAGGCCACGTTTGGTGAGCGCGTCGCCGCCGTGTGGAACGAGACGGCAGCGTGGGCGTCGTCGCTTTCGGCTACCCAGTGGATCGTGCTGATCTGGAGCCTCGGTGTGGCGCTGGTGCTGATGAACATGCTGGCTGGGGCGATGGGCGTCTGGTGGCTGACGCGCCAAGCACGCCCCGTCCGCGACCCGGAGTGGTGTGACTTGGTGGACGAGCTCAGCGACCGCCTAGAACTCACGCGGCCCATCCAGCTGCTGAAAAGCCCGCGTGCGACCACGCCGCTGACCTGGGGCGCCACGCGACCCGTGGTCATGTTACCCATCGAAGCCGACATCTGGAGCCAGGAGCGGCGGCGCTGTGTGCTGTTGCACGAGCTGGCGCACGTGAAGCGCTACGACTGCGTTTCGCAGACCTTTGCGCAGATGGCCTGTGCGTTCAACTGGTACAACCCGCTCGTGTGGCTGGCGGCACGGCACATGCGCATCGAGCGCGAGAAGGCCTGCGACGACTTCGTCATCCGTGGCGGCGTGGCACCCTCGGCCTACGCCACGCACCTGCTCGATATCGCCAAGCAGGTCAAGCGCACGTTCGTCTCGCCGATGGGCGCGGTCGCGATGGCCAAGAAGTCGCAGCTGGAAGGTCGCGTCATGAATGTCCTCGATCCTCAGAAACGCCGCAACCGCATGAACAAGGTCCTCGTCGGCTTGAGCGTGCTCGCCTCCTGTGTTATCGTCTTGCCCCTGGCAGCCATCGAGCCGCTGACGAACCACTTTGCCGGAGACGATGCCGTGCTCGCTCATGCTGAGGAGTTGGTTCTTGCAGAGCAATTCGTTGCTGAGGAGGAGGCCTACGTAGAAGAGCTGATGCAGCGCAACCGGGTTGGCACTAACCGCCCGATGGGTCGCCGTGCCGCCGCATTCGTAGCACTCCTGGACGATGAGGACGCCTCGCTCCGCCAACAGGCTGCACACAGCCTGAGCGAGATAGAAAACGACGAGGTGGTGGAGGCACTCCTCGACGCACTCCGCAACGAACGCAATGCCGAGGTGCGCCAAACCATTGTTTGGGCACTGGGGCAGATCGAATCGGCGGCGGCGGTTGAAGCGCTGATGGTGCACGCCCAGCGCGAGCAAGACATGGAGGTGTTGAACAACATAATCCACGCGTTGGGTCAGATTGAAGACGATCGGGCCGTGAGCGGCTTGTTTCGGCTGTGGGACCGCATGGACGAGGCCGACGCTCGGGCGCAGATTGCGTGGGCGCTGGGGCAGATCGAATCCGAAGAGGCCACGCAAGGGCTGGTGAAAATGATGCAGCTGGAGCCGAACGCCGAGGTGCGGTCGCAGATAGCCTGGGCTTTGGGGCAGATCGAAGACGAGCGTGCGGTGGGCCGCCTCGTGCGCGTTTTGGAGCAAGAAGAGGAAGCTCAAGTGCGGTCGCAAATCGCCTGGGCGCTGGGGCAGATTGAAGACGACCGCGCGGTAGAGGGGCTGTCTGAGGCGCTACGTGACGAGCCGAACGCCGAGGTGCGCCAGCAAATCGCCTGGGCGTTGGGGCAGATCGAGAACGAGCGGGCCGTGGATGCACTGGTGACCGTCATCAACCGCGACCGGGACCGTGAGGTACGCGAGACGGCTGCGTGGGCGCTGGGCCAGATCGAGAGCGAGCGCGCCGTGGACGGGCTCGTCCTCCTGCTGGACGATGGCGACCAAGGCTTGCGCAACAAAGCGGTCTGGGCATTGGCGCAGATCGAAAGCGAACGGGCTACCGAGGCGCTCGTGCGGGTGCTGCGCAATGACCGCGACCGCGAGAACCGTGCGATGGCTGCTCAAGCGCTAGGCCAGATCGAAGACCCGCGCGCCATCGACGCCCTGGTCGAAGCCCTCAAGGACGAGGATGCCGAGGTGCGACGCAATGCCGCCTGGGCGCTCAGCCAGATGGATGACGACGACTGGGACCGCGACTACGAGGATAGCCGCGACTGGAGCAACGCGCGTGACTGTGACCGCTGCGATGACACGCACGCCCATCGCAGCCACTATCACTATCACTACGACGGCGTAGACTTCGAGATTGACGAGGAGAAGCTGCGCGAGTACGAGCGGCGTGCCGAAGAGCTGGGCTTGCAGTTTGCCGAGTCGGGCCTGGAAATCGGCGAGGGCGTGCTAAAACTGCTCGAAGACGTGTTTGAAGACGAGGACATCCGCCGCGAAGTGAAGCGGGCTACCGAGAGCGCGATGCGCGAAGTAGACGCCGAGGTGACGGTAGCCTTCCGCGAGGCCATGCGCGAGTTGAAAGAAGCGCAGCGTGAAGTGCGGCGTGAGCGTGCTCGCAGAGACGGCAACAGGTAGCGCTTGGGTCGTCCGTGGAACTCTAGCGTAGCTCGGCAGAGTAGGAGGTGCGATTTCTATGCACCACAAACACGGGCGTGCTGTTGAAGAACTTTGCGTTGACAGGGCTGGCAGGGTACATCGCCCCGCGCCACCTCCAGGCTATCCGCGACACGGGTAACACGCTTGTGGCGGCCATAGACCCGCACGACTCGGTAGGCATCGTCGATAGCTACTTCCCGCGGGCGGCGTTCTTCACCGAGTACGAGCGGTTCGATCGGCATCTGGAGAAGCTGTACCGCCGCAACGAGGCCGGGCGCGCGCATTACCTCAGCGTCTGCTCGCCCAACCACCTGCACGACGCCCACATCCGCACGGCGTTGCGCATTGGCGCGCATGCCATCTGTGAGAAGCCGCTGGTACTGAACCCGCGCAACCTGGACCTTCTTGAAGAGCTGGAGGCCGAGAGTGAGGGGACCATCAACACGGTGCTTCAACTGCGCGTGCATCCGCGGGTGCTGGCCTTACGCGAGCACCTCCGCTCCAGCGACCAGCGCCATCACGTGCAGCTGAGCTACGTGACGAGCCGCGGCCAGTGGTACCAGTACTCGTGGAAGGGCGATCACGCCAAGTCTGGTGGCGTCGCCACGAACATCGGCGTCCACTTCTTCGACATGCTGCTCTGGCTCTTCGGCTCTGTAGAACAAAGCGAACTGCACCTGAACGCGCCCGAAAAAATGGCAGGCGCCATGCGGCTTGAGCACGCCGACGTGCAATGGTACCTCTCGCTCGACCACACCGACCTGCCCGCCTCGGTCCAAGACCAACAGCCTACCTACAGATCGATCACCGTGGACGGCGCCGAGATCGAGTTCAGCGGAGGCTTTCGCGATCTACACACCGAGGTCTACCGCAAAACCCTGCGCGGCGACGGCTTCCGCATCTCCGATGCACGACCGGCTATCGAGCTGGTGCATCGGCTGCGGACCAAGGCGCCCACGTCGCCCAGCCTGGATCCGCATCCGATGCTCAACGCCTAGCGTGGCCACGGCGGTCACGTGTCCAGCGCGGCACGTTCTGCTCACTTTTGGTGTGCGGGTCCTCCCATTTGGTCTTCTGATAGGCTATACTCGGGCGTGCCACACGTAGCGCGCACGATGAGCGCCACACAGGCCACTCCTTGAGCATTCTAGCCCTCTGCCCATGCCTCAATTTGAACTTCACCCGCTCGACCTGGCGATGGTCGTCGGCTACGTGATCTTCGTGATTGCACTCGGCTTCTACTTTGCACGGCGCACCAAGTCAGAGGCCGATTACTTCCTGGCGGGTCGCTCGCTGACGTGGTGGCTGATCGGGTTTTCGCTGCTGGCGTCGAACTTATCGTCGAGCAGCTTGCTGGGGATGGCATCCGAGGCGTACCGGCGCGGCATAGCGGTGTACAACTACGAATGGATGGCGGCGCTCATCCTGGTTGTCTTCGCCGTGTTCTTCCTGCCGTTCTACCTGAAGACGCGCATCTTCACGATGCCCGAGTTTCTGGAGCGGCGCTTCGATGCGCGGTCGCGGTACTGGTTTTCGGGCATCACCATCCTCGGCAATATCATCATCGACACCGCGGCGGCGCTGTATGCGGGAGCCATCGTCGTTCAGATCCTGTACCCCGACATCCCGATGTGGCAGATCATCGCGGTGCTGGCCATACTTGCCGGGTTGTACACGGCCGCGGGTGGCCTGGCCGCCGTGGTGTATACGGACGCGGTGCAAGCGGTCCTGCTGCTGCTGGGCGCATGCATCGTCGCGTTTACCGCCTTCAGTCAAGTGGGCTCGTGGTCTGCCGTGACGGCGGTGGCACCGCCCGAGTCGCTCAAGCTCGTCCTGCCCGCCGACAGTGAGATCATGCCGTGGCCGGGACTGCTGACGGGCGTCTTCCTGCTCGGCTTCTACTTCTGGACGAACAACCAATTCATGGCGCAGCGCGTCCTCGGCGCCAAGGACCTGAACAACGGCCGATGGGGCGCCATCTTCGCGGGCTTCCTCAAGCTCCCCATCCTGTTCATCATGGTCATGCCGGGCATGTTTGCCCGCGTCCTGTATCCCGCCGCCGACTACCCCGAGCTCGTAGCTAACGCCGACCTCATCTTCCCGACGATGATGTTCGATCTCCTGCCCATCGGGTTGCGCGGCCTCATCATCACCGCGCTGGTGGCCGCGATTATGTCGAGCGTGGACTCAACGCTCAACTCGGCCTCCACCCTGGTCACGATGGACTTCGTCAAGAAGCTCAAGCCCAAGGCGTCGCGGAAGACGTTGCTGTGGGTGGGGCGCACCACCACGCTCGTGTTTATGATCTTTGCCGCGTTGTGGGCGCCCTTCATCGTGGGCAAAGGCATCTGGCAATACTTGCAGGAGGTGCTCTCGTACATCGCCCCGCCCGTGGTGGCGTGCTTCGTGGTGGGCATCTTCTGGCGGCGGGCCACGAGCACAGGCGCCTTCGCGGCCCTACTCGGCGGGCATGCCTTCGCCTTTGGGCTGTTCTGGATGCGGTCGATTCTGGAGGTGGAGGCGTTCCAGTTCCACTTCCTCTACATCAGCGTGTGGATCTTCCTGGCGGCGCTCCTCATCATCGTGGCCGTGAGTTTAGCTACGCCACCGCCCGACGAGGCCAAGGTCGCCGCGCTGACGTGGTCGCCGAGGCTATTCCGCGAAGAGACTGAGGAGCTGCGCGGGGTGCCGTGGTACCAGAACTACCGGATCCTCTCCGTCATTTTGTTGGCGTGCACGGCTGTGATCGTAGTCGCCTTCTGGTAGTCGGGGACCACCCACGCTACACGCCGAAGCTCAGCGAGAACGTGGTGTAGCTGCGGACGGCCTTGCCGCCTTGGCGAGCAGGGCGGAACCCAAACCGCCGCGCCGCTTCGAGCGCTGCTTCCTCCAGGCCGTACCCCAGCTCCGTGACGGCTTCTTTGTCGTCGGGGTTTTTGCCCAGCAGGTAGCGCTGCACAATCTTGGCCTCCTCCACGCGTCCGCGTTCATTGACGAGCACTTCCAGCGCCACTTCGGCGCGGATGCCACGGCGCCGGGCGGCGTCGGTGTAGTTAGGCTCGACGAAACGAAACAGCTTGGGCGATGTCATCGGCGCGGGCGGGCCGCTGTCCTTGTCGCTATCGCCTTCTTGGAGGTCGGCGTCCGTTCCGGGGTTATCGATGGGCAGGGCCGAGTCGGTGATCTCGATGATGGGCTCTTCCAGCTCGATATCGTCGGGCACGACGATGGGAGGGAGGGGCGCTGGCGGCGGCGGGGCGCGGCGTTGTGTCTGGCGCGTAGGCGTGATCTCCTCCATCGCGATGATGTCTTGCGACCGTGTGTCGAAGGTGAGCCCGTCGTCCACGTCGTCGGAGGGGAGGGGCCAGAACCGGAACAGCCCGAGGACAAGCGCGAGGCTGCCCACCATGCAGCCCAGCACGCGCACATGATAGCGCGAGCGGTGCGGACGGCTGGGGCGGATCGGCAGCGGCATGGACGAGGGCAAGAGGATAACTGGGCCCTCCAACGAGGGTGTCGCGTGCCTGTTCGGGCAGCGCAGGGCAAAACCGAGCGTACGCGCCGCGAGGCTGGGCAGAAGCCCTTCCAGTGGAAGGTCTGTGAAGCCCCGGATTCATCTTGGCGAAATCGCGCGGGCTTCGTATGTTACGAAACGATAATCCAACCACCGAACATGCCTGCTGCGTCCATGACGGTAGCCCTCTGGCACACCGACTACGGCCTCGCGCCTGACTTCGATATCCCCGCCTCGCTCGGTGGCTGACCTTCTCGTTTTCGGGAAGGTTTTTTTTTACCCCGACCTCGCTGACTGAACGCCCGAAATCTGAACGACCCTTCGCCATGCGCCATCCGCTCTACCCGCACGCCGACCCCTGCAAGCTCGCCCTCGAAGACGGCACCGTTGTCACTGGCATCGCCATTGGCGCACGCGGCGAGACGGGCGGTGAGCTGTGCTTTAACACCAGCATGACCGGGTACCAGGAGATCTTCACCGACCCGTCGTACTACGGCCAGATGATGATGATGACGTACCCGCACATCGGCAACTACGGCACGATGGAGATCGACATGGAGGCGCGGCGGCCGATGGTGGCGGGCGTGGTGGTGCGCTCCTTCACGCAGCGCTACTCCAATGCCCTCGCCGACGACTCGCTGGAGGGCTTCCTGAGCGAGTACGGCGTGGTGGGCATCAGCGGCGTCGATACGCGCTCGCTGGTGCGGCACATCCGCGCCAAGGGCGTGATGAACGCGATCATCTCCTCGGTCGATCTGGATGACGAGCGCCTCGTAGCCAAAGCCAAAGGCTGGCCGTCGATGGCTGGTCTGGAGCTGGCCTCGCGTGTCACCGTCGATGCGCCGTACCTCTACTGCGAGGGTGACGGCCCACGCATCGCGGTGTACGACTTTGGCGTCAAGCTCAACATCCTGCGCTCGTTCCAAGCGCGCGGGTGCCAGGTGCAGGTCTTCCCGGCGAGCGCACCGCTCAGCCAGGTGCTCGCGTGGAACCCCGACGGCCTCTTCCTCTCAAACGGCCCCGGCGATCCCCGCGTGATGCACGACGCCATCGCCATGACCAAAGAAGCGATGACGACGGGCCTGCCGATGTTCGGCATCTGCCTCGGCCATCAGCTGATGGCGCTCGCGGCCGGGCTGGACGTCTACAAGATGTACGTGGGCCATCGCGGCGCCAACCACCCCGTGCAGAACCTCGACACGCGAACGGTGGAGGTCACCACGCAGAACCACGGCTTCTCGGTCCAAGAAGACACCATCACCGACGAGGTGGCGGTGGTGACGCACCGCAATCTCAACGACCGTACGCTGGAGGGGCTGCGCTTCAAGCAGTTCACGGGCTTCTCAGTGCAGTACCACCCCGAAGCCTCGCCCGGCCCGCACGACAGCCGCTACCTCTTCGACGCCTTCATGCGCGACATCGCCGACGTACGCGGCATCGCCGTCCAAACCCTCGTCACCGCCGACCGATGAACCCCAGCGACGACCCTCGTGGCCATACCCGTCGCGCAGTGGGTAGAACGCGGTCAGCCGAGGATGCACAGGCTCGACTCTGGCAGCTGCGCCAGTCCGTGCTTGCGCTCACAGGCTTGAAGCGGTTGCCCAACGACGATAGCCACGTTCGTCTGATTGTCGATGCTCAGGGCAAGCGACCCGGTCCGCTCGCGCAGACCGAACCCCGAAATCCCAACCCCTAATCCCCCGCTACTCCATGCCCAAGCGCACGGACATCCAGAAGATCCTCCTCATCGGCAGCGGCCCCATCGTGATTGGGCAGGCGTGCGAGTTCGACTACTCCGGCAGCCAGGCGTGCCGCGCCTTGCGCAAGGAGGGCTACGAGGTGGTGCTGATCAACTCGAATCCCGCCACCATCATGACCGATCCGGTCATGGCCGACAAGGTGTACCTGCGCGAGCTCACGCCGCAGTCAATCAAAGACCTCGTCGCCATCGAGAAACCGGATGCGGTGCTCCCGACGATGGGCGGGCAGACGGCGCTCAACCTCGCCAACGACTTGAACCAGGAAGGCTTCTGGGAAGAGGCGGGCGTGGAGATCATTGGCGTGGACATCGACGCGATCCAGATCACCGAAGATCGGCAGGCGTTTCGCGACCTGATGGAGCGGGTGGGGCTCGACCAGGCGCGCAGCCGTGTGGCCAACAGCCTGCTTGAAGCCAAGGAGATCACGCAAGACCTCGGCGGCATTCCCGTCGTCATCCGCCCCTCGTTCACGCTCGGCGGCGCAGGCGGCGGCATCGTGTGGAACGAGGAGGAGTTCGAGCGCAAGGTGACGCGCGGGCTGGAGCTGTCGCCCGTGCACGAGGTGCTGATCGAGGAGTGCCTGTTCGGCTGGAAGGAGTACGAGCTGGAGTTGCTGCGCGATGCCAACGACAACGTTATCATCATCTGCTCCATCGAAAACGTAGACCCGATGGGCGTCCACACGGGCGACTCCGTGACCGTGGCGCCCTCACAGACGCTCACCGACAAGCAGTTCCAGCAGATGCGCGACGCCGCCATCCGAGCGATGCGCTCCATCGGCACGTTCTCAGGCGGCTGCAACATCCAGTTCGCGTTCCATCCGCAGACAGGGCGGATGATCGTCATTGAAATCAACCCCCGCGTCTCGCGCTCTTCGGCGCTGGCATCTAAGGCGACGGGCTACCCTATTGCCAAGGTGGCGTCGCGGCTGGCCGTGGGCTACACGCTGGACGAGCTGCCCAACGACGTGACGGGCACCACGAGCGCCTGCTTCGAGCCCGCCATCGACTACGTGGTCACCAAGATCCCGCGCTGGAATTTCGACAAATTCGAGGGCGTGGACGAAGAGCTGACGACGCAGATGAAGGCCGTCGGCGAGGTGATGGCGATTGGTCGCACGTTCGCCGAGAGCTTGCAGAAGGCATGGCAGAGCCTGGAGATCGGCTACGCGGGGCTCGGCGCCGACCGCGAGGTGGCCGACCGCCGCTTCATCCGCGACCGCCTGCGCAAGCCGTACTGGGACCGCACGCTGCACATCCGCAACGCGCTTAAGCTCGGCACATCGGTCGAGGAGATCGGCGACATCACCAAGGTCGATCCGTGGTTCCTCTACAAGATCCAG
This sequence comes from Bacteroidota bacterium, assembly GCA_039026435.1. GTDB lineage: Bacteria > Bacteroidota > Rhodothermia > Rhodothermales > JBCCMF01 > JBCCMF01. The sequence continues at coordinate 773 of JBCCMF010000023.1, read as the reverse complement.
GAGATCGTCGAGGTCGAGAACCGCATCGCCGAGCATCACCTGCACGAGATCGACGCGCCGTTCATGTTTTACATCAAGCAGTTCGGCTTTTCGGACGCCCAGATCGCCTACCTCGTTAAGGATGACACCGACGAGATGACGGTGCGGGCACATCGCAAGTTGCTCGATGTGCTGCCGTCGTATCAGGTGGTGGACACGTGCGCGGGCGAGTTTCCGGCGCAGACGCCGTACTTCTACTCGACGTACGAGACCAGCAACGAGAGTCACGTCACCGACAAGGAGAAGGTCGTCATCCTGGGCAGCGGGCCAAACCGCATCGGGCAGGGCATCGAGTTCGACTACTCGTGCGTACACGGCGTGCTGGCGGCCAAGCAGATGGGCTACGAAGCCATCATGATCAACTGCAACCCTGAGACCGTTTCGACGGATTTCGATGTGGCCGACAAGCTCTACTTCGAGCCCGTCTACTGGGAACGCGTGCTGGACATCATCGAGCACGAGCAGCCGAAGGGCATCATCGTGCAGCTCGGCGGTCAGACCGCACTCAAGCTGGCCAAGAAGTTCGATGCGCACGGCATCCCGATTCTGGGCACGACGTTCGAGATGATGGACCTGGCTGAGGACCGCGAGAAGTTCTCCGATGTGCTCAAGGAACTGGAGATTCCGTTCCCGCCGTACGGCGTGGCCCACGACGTGGAGGAAGCGATCGAGGTGGCCCGCTTGCGGGTAGTGGTGGATCTGCAAGGCGGCGAGCAACGCCATCGCCCAGACAG
>JBCCMF010000022.1:0-26418 GCA_039026435.1 Bacteroidota bacterium | reverse complement strand
GTGATCTGCGTCTCAATGTCGGCCGTCTGCTCGATGATGAGGCTCATCGACACGCCCAGGATGATGCCGATGAGGCCCCCTGCAAAGCTGATCGTCATGGCTTCGATGAGGAACTGCAGGATGACGTCTTGCCGCGTGGCCCCGATGGCGCGGCGCACGCCAATCTCGCGGATGCGCTCCATCACCGAGGCCAGCATGATGTTCATGATGCCGATGCCGCCCACAATCAGCGAGATAGACGCGATGGCGGCGAGCACGACGTTGAAGATGGTCTGCGTACGGCGCTCTTGCTGCATCAGCGCCTCGGGGATGATGACCTCAAAGTCGATCACACCGAAGTGGCGGCGCGCCAGCATGCGCTGCACCACGTCGGCCACGGGGCGCATCTGCTCGGCCTCGTTCACGCGGATCACGAGGCGATCGAGCTGGTGGTAGTTACCCACCTCGAAGCGGCCCCGGCGGCGGTCGCGGTCGGCGTCGCGGATCAGCTCTCGGTTGACGAGCGCGCGGTTTTCGAAGCGCAGCAGGACGGTGGTGATGGGCGAGTAGATGTCGAGGTCGTAGTTGCGGATGCCGAGGCGCTCCAGGTTCTGGGCCTCCACGTTGCGCTCGCCCATGACGCCGATCACCGTCAGCCAGAGCGAGCCGCACTTGATGCGCTTGCCGATGGGGTTGACGCCTGCGAAGAAGCGCGTGCGCACGTCGTGCCCGATGATGGCCACGGGCGCCGCGTCGTACATCTGCTGGTCGGTGAACCGCATGCCCTCGGCCAGCTCCAGCCCGCCATCTTCAAAGTAGGCTTGGTCCACGCCTACGAGCTTGATGCTGCGCTGGTAGCCTGCGCGTAGCGCCGTTGTCTCTACGACTACCTCCGGGCTGACCGCGTCGATGCCCGGCACGAGGCGGCCGATGCTCTCTGCATCCGCCAGCGTCAGCCCAGGCGTGTACGGCGCGCGCGCCTCGCCTTCCTCATCCACACTGCCCTCGTCTGCGGCCGTATCGTCGGTGACGCCGCCCTCGGTCTGCTCGCTCACGGGCGTCACGATGATGTTGGTCGCACCCAAAAGCCGGATCTGGCGCAGGATTTCCTGCTGGGCGCCCGAGCCGATGGCCAGCATCGCAATCACCGACGCGACGCCGAAGATGATGCCGAGCGACGTCAGCAGCGAGCGCGTCTTGTTGTGCACGAGCGCTTCGGCCGAGATCAGGAAGTTATAAACGATCTTTTCCCACATACACTTTTGCTACGCGGCGCGCGGTGCGCTAGCCATTCAGGAGTTGCGGATGCCGTGGTCATGCCTGCGGCGGTGCAGCGTGCGCTCAGCGCGCGTCGGCGAGCGTGGTATCGTCGCCGAGGCGACGCAGCGGCAGGCCGGTCGTGTCGGCAGGCACCGAGAGGAACAGCTCGTCGGCCTCACTCAGCCCAGCCTCAATGACGGCTTCGTTCTCGTTGATGAGCCCTAGCAGGATCTCCTGGCGCACCGCCCCACGGCCCGCCTTTTTGAAGACGTACCGCAGCGAGTCCTGTGCGTGTATGGTCTCCAGCGGCACGCGCAACGCGTCATCCATCTCGGCCACAAGGATGCTGTTACTGGTGGTCATGGCCGGGCGCAGCGTGCTGTCAGGCTTGGCGATCTCGACCTTCACCTCGAACACCTTGGCGTCGGAGGTGGGGCTGCTCGAGCCCACGTTGGCGATGTCCGTCACCACGCCAGTGAGCTGCAGCTCCGGCATCGCATCCAGCCCAACCTCTACGGCCTGACCCAGCTGTATCTTCTGGATATCGACCTCATTGATGTAGGTGATCGATTCCATCACCGAGAGGTCGGGCAGCGTGGCCACGATGGGGTCCCAAGCGCGGATGGTCATGTCGATCTCGCGGCCCCACTCGTTGCGGTAGATCACCATGCCCGCCTTGGGCGCGAAGATGGTGAACTCACTCTGCAAGCGGAGCATCTCGTCCACCTGCTGCTGCACTTTGGACCGCTCCGCCCCCACCTCGGCCATCTTCGCCTCGGCCTGCCGCACCTTCGTCACGTAGTTCGACACCGCGCGGTCGTGGTTGCGCTTCGCCTTCTCGTAGTCGATCTGTGCCTGCCGCTGCACCGACGGCGACTCGTAGATCGACTGTTCTTTCTTGATCTCGGCCTCCTCCATCGCATACCGCAGGTCCACCAGGTTGTCGCGGTTCTGCGTCATGTCTAGCGTAGTGTCCAGCTGCGTCTGGATGAACTGCGACTGCGCCTTCTCCAGGTTCAGCTGTGCCTCGCGGAGCTTGCTGCTTAGGTCCGACGGGTCGAGCTCAGCCACGAAATCGCCTGCTTCCACGATGGTGCCCTCGGTGACGCGGTTGAGCACCTTCATCTCGTAGATGCCGTGGCGCTGCCCGCGCCGTGTGGCATAGACCCCTACCGAGTTCTTCGCTCTGAGCTCGCCTGTGGTGGTCACCATTGAGGTGAACGGCCCACGCTGGGGGCTGACGATCAAGTCGGACTGCGAGGTCGCCTCGCCGGGCCAGAAGAGGACGAGCGCAATGACGGCGGCAACTCCGCCGAGGAGAACACCCCAGGTGCGTTTGGTCATGGGTACATCACAGACGATGATTAAGTACGTACTAGCCCGTAGACACGCCAGGGCTACGTGTGTTTCGGTATCGTTCTGGGGGATAAGCCCATTATGGGCCGCGCTTTCGTGAACTGCAAGTAGGGGAAACCCTATTCATCAGCCCTTGGCAAACTTCCCTTTCCACTCCATCGGCGACCTGCAGGGTATTTTCCTCCGTGACGGATGCTTAATATCCGACACGCTGCTGCCGATACGCTTGGTGGACATCAACCCACACTAGCCGACCCTGAAGTAGCGCACCCAGCTAGGGCCGAACGCCAATGAGTCAACTCCTGCAAATACTCCTCGCCGAAGACAACCCGATCAACCAGAAGGTCACCCTGCGGATGCTCGAGCGTCTGGGCTATCACGCTGACATCGCCAACAACGGTGCTGAAGCCGTAGCAATGCTCTCCGATAAACCCTACGACGTCATCCTCATGGATGTCATGATGCCGACGATGGACGGCCTGGAGGCCACACGCCGCATCGTGCACAACTGGCCGCGCGAGGAGCGCCCACGCATCGTAGCGGTCACGGCCAACGTGATGCCCGGCGACCGCGAACGGTGCATAGAGGCAGGCATGGATGATTACGTCCCGAAACCGCTGCGTATGCAAGTCCTGGAAGAACAGCTTCGCATCGCCGAAGCCTTGCACGAAGGCTGGCGCAACGCTGAGCCTGAAGCTGCACCCGCTGCCGAGCCTCCTGCCGAAGATCGCGTCATCGACTTCACGGTCCTGGCCGAGTTGGGCGAGATGCTGGGGGCCGACGACCCCGAGATGCTGCACGAACTCATCGTCGAGTTCTTCGCCGATGCCGAGAACCTGCTGGACACGATCCAGGAGACGGCCTCGCACAGCGATTTTCATGGGCTCCGCCGCGCCGCCCACACGCTCAAGTCCAGCAGCGCCATGTTCGGCGCCCTCGACTTCTCGGAGCGCTGCCGCGAGTTGGAGCACCGAGGCCGCGATGGTGTTGGCGATGGCACAGTGGAGCTGGCTGAAACCCTACAGGCGCTCTTCCCTGCCATCAAGCGCACGCTCTCGCGCTACATCGACCAGCAGCAACCTGCGTCGGGCCGCATGGCCGCCTGACGACAGGCTGAGGCCATTCGGCGTCGCTCTCTCCACCTCGGTACGATCTCTGCTATGAAGGCCTCGTGAAGCCGGGGTACATCGCGATACGGCATCTTCTGCCGCTCCCTTCCCTGGCGCTACACGCTGTTGTACCAACCCGGAGGCGAGGCCATGACGACGCTGCACCACAACCTATTCCTTGAAGCGGGCTCCGACCTGGAGTCGGCGCAATACCGCGTCCTGGCTGGCCTGAAGCAGATCCGCCGCGCCTTTGCCGAGACGCGGCTCTACCCGCACCTCCAAGAGCTCATCCACGTCCACCGCACCGTTGGGGCGTTCCGCGACAAGCTCCGCGCCGTCAAGACCGCGCTGCCCAAGCGCGTCGTCGGGCTCGACCATGAGCAACAACAGCTGATCTACGAGCAGGACGCTGTGCGGGACCGCGTGCTGGGGCCGATGGAGGAGTTGATCGACTGGGGCTTGCCGCAGGTGCAGCGCTGGATCGACGAGGGCCAAGCCATCTTCGACTTCGTGGATGAGCACATCGACATCGAACCCGTAGGCATCGGCCCGGCGCAGCAAACGGTGGGCTACCTGCTGGCGCGTACCGATGCGCGGCGCCCGTGGCAGGTGTATCGTTTTGAGCTCTCGCGGGTGACGCGGGCCGGCGAGCACTACCGCACCATGCGCACCACACGGCTCCACATGGATGCGGCTAAGTACCAGTCGCCCCTGGACGTCAAGCAGACGCTCATCCGGCGTGCGCCAGATCTTCCCACGCCCGCTACATTCACGTTACACGCTACCGTCGATGTCCCCTACGCCGCCACGTTCTGGCCCGTCGCAAAGCGCAAGCTGCTTCGTTATCTTGCCACCGCACCGGGGATAGCTTGACCAAGGGCGAGGCATGGCACGGATTGGATGGGGCGTACTGCTGGCGATAGTGCTGGTCGGCTGCGATAGCGGCGTGGATGCTGTGGCGACCTCGTCGTGCTCGTTCGATGTGCAGCAGAGCGGCGTGGATGCCAACTACATCGACGCCAACTACTCGGGGCGTGCCCTCACGGGCTGGACGGATGAGGTGGTCGATGGCGAGGTGGTGCGGCACTACGACATCGTGCTCGTCAGCAGCGACTCTACCGTGGTGCACGGCTTCAACCTGCGCTTCGACCACGCCCTGCCGCTGTCCGACGGGGCGTTCCCCATCTCGAACCTGCTGGGGTGGTCGGAGGTAGAGCCGCGCTTCGAGGTGCGCTATTTCTACACGCGCCTCGACTGGCCTGGGCTCATCCCGTTTGAAGGCAACGAAGGCACCATCGATATCGACATCGACGCCGAGGGCAATGCCTCGGGCATCTTCACCGCGCAGATCAAACGCACCGACGTGGCCCGCAGCCAGCGCTGGGACTATACCGACGTCACCGCCTCCTTCGACGCCCGCTTCATCGGCGACCTCAACGCCGCCGAAACGCTCGCCCTCGATGACTGCCCCCTCCCCTAGCCGCTACGCGATGCCGTACAACGCGCCGTACTTCTGGCGGATGTAGTCGAGCCACGGCTGTGCCTGCAGTGTTTGCCCAGTGGCATCGTGCAGGATCTCAGCCGCCGAGCGCGTGCGGCCATAGCAGTGCACCTTCGTGCGGAGCCACTCCAGCAACGCGCCGAACGCACCACGCCCGATCTGTGCATCGAGGTCGCCCAAATCAGTGCGGGCTTGGTTGAAGAGCTGCACCGACATCAGGTTGCCTAGCGCGTACGTCGGGAAGTAGCCGATGGCGCCGAGCGACCAGTGGATGTCTTGCAGCACACCGTTGGCATCGCTTTCGGGCCGGATGCCGAGGTACGACTCCATGCGGTCGTTCCAGATGGCGGGCAGGTCGTCCACGGCCATCGTCCCGCCGATCAGCCCTTGCTCAATCTCGAAGCGCAGCATGATGTGCAGGTTGTACGTCACCTCGTCGGCCTCGACGCGGATGGGCGAGGCGGCGACATGGTTGAGCGCGCGGTAGAACGCATCCAGCTCCACATCGGCGAGCGACGGAAACAGTGCTTGCGCCCGCGGCCAGTAGTGATTCCAGAACGGGCGGCTGCGGCCCACCAAGTTTTCCCACAGGCGCGACTGCGACTCGTGGACGCCCAGCGACGTGCCTGCCGCCAGCCGCGTGCCGCTGAGCGCTGCGTCGATGCCCTGCTCGTACATGCCGTGCCCCGCCTCGTGGAGCGTCCCGAAGAAGCCCGGCGAGAAGAACTGCGGGTCGATGCGCGTGGTGAGCCGGACGTCATCCACCGCAAAGTTGGTCGTGAAGGGATGCGCCGAGCGGTCCTGCCGCCCCCGCGTCATGTCGAAGCCGAAGGCCTCGGCCACCTCCAGCCCAAACCGCCACTGCGCGTCGGGTGCGTAGTGGCGATGCAACACGCTCGCGTCAGCGGATGCCGCGGCGGCCGTGAGGTCGTGGACGAGCGGCACGAGGTGCGTGCGTACGTCGGCGAAGACGGTGGCGACTTCGGCCGTGGTCATGCCCGGCTCGTAGAGGTCGAGCAGCGCGTCGTAGGGCTGCTCCGGATAATCGTAGCACTCGGCCTGCTCGATGTTGAGATCGACGACCCGCTGAAGGTGCGGCGCGAACGTGGCGAAGGTGTCGGTGGCGCGCGCCTCTTGCCAGGCCCGCTTCGCGTGCGAGACCGCCTCGGCCATCTCCGCCACCAGCCGCGTGGGCAGCTTGACGGCCTGCGTGAAGTCGCGGCGCGTCACGCGGACGAGAGCCGCATCGGTGGAGGATGCGTCGAGGTCGGCGCGCTCGGCAGCGTCAAGCAGCGTGGCCGTGTCGTCGCTGGCGAACTGCTCGTGGGCGAGGCGGCGCAGCGTGGTCACCTGGCGCGCACGGGCCTCGGCCCCGCCGTCGGGCATGTACGTTTCCTGGTCCCACTCCAGCACGGCGGCGGCCATGTTGAGGTCGTGGATCGGGGCGAGGTGCGCACGGAGCGCGGCGATGGCATCGGACATCATTCTTCTATTCGTTCTGCGGTAGGCGGAGGCCCTTCGGCACGAACAGCCGACCGAGGCCTGCGAAGAGCACCTGGGCCACCAGCGCAAGGCCAGCGGCAGGCACGGCACCTTCCAAGATAAGCGCGGTATCGTCCAAGCGTATGCCTGTGAGGATGGGTTGCCCGTAGCCGCCCGCGCCGATGAGCGCGCCGAGCGTAGCCGTGCCGATGTTGATGACGGCGGCGGTTTGTACGCCTGCGAGGATGCTCTGCGACGCCATCGGCAGTTCGATACGCCGCAGTCGTACTGCTGGCGGCAGCCCCAGCGCCGTGGCGGCATCGACGAGCGCGCGCGGCACGGCGATGAGGCCCGCGTGCGTGTTGCGCACAATCGGCAACAGGCTGTAGAGGAAGAGCGCCACCATCGCAGGCGGCCCGCCCACGCCGAGCAGCGGAATCATAAACACGAGTAGCGCTAGCGACGGGATGGTGTACAACACGCCGACCACGCCGAGGATCACGGCGCCGACCTTCGGCCGTTTCGCTGCCCAGACGCCCAGTGGTACCGCCAGCAGGATCGCCGCCAGCAGCGACCAGCCGACGAGCACCAGATGCTCTGCCGTCGTCTGCACCAAGCGCTGCGCCAACCCCGGCGCCTCGGCTGTCCGTGCGGTGCCGAACGTAGCGTTGAGCCACTGCGCAGCCACGCTGGCCTCCGCCTCGCGCTCCAGCTTCACCTGCGCGTTCAGGCGCACCATCGCGGCCTCCGGTATCCGGCCTTCCAGTTGCCGCAGCGCCGTCTTGGCCTCGTCGGGCAGGTCCAGCCGCGCGAGTATGAACGCGTCGTAGTCGGGGAAGTAGGCGCGGTCGTCGGTGAGCACGCGGAGGCCGTAGTACGCGATCTCAGCATCCGTGCTGTAGAGGTCCATGACGTCGATGTCGCCCGCGACGAGGCCGCGATACGCGAGGTCGTGATCCAGGCCACGCACGGCGGTTTGCGGCAGCCCATAGCGCGCGCGCAGGCCGGGCCAGCCGTCCTCGCGCTCCATGAACTCGTTGCCGAAGCCGAACGATAAGTCGGCGTGCTGCGTGAGGTCGGTGATGGACGCGATGCCGAGCGCCTCGGCGCGGGCTTCTTGCATGCCCAGCGCGTAGGTGTTGTTGAAGCCGAGCGAGGCCGTCCGCCAGAGGCCCAGCGACGCCAGGATGGAATCGACGGCGGCCGCATCGGCAGGCGCTTGTTCGGCGAGCAGTTCCAGGCGGAGCGTGCCGGAATACTCGGGGTAGGCGTCGATGTCGCCGCGCAACAGCGCTTCCCACAAGACCCGCGACCCGCCGAGTTGCGCCCGGTGCAAGGTCTCGAACCCTTGCTCGTCTAGCTGCTGCGCCGCAATCTCGCCCAGGATCACCGACTCCGTGAAGCTCTTCGAACCTACAGTCTGTCCTTCTGCGGACCATGCTCCAAGGAACGCACATAGCACCAGCATCGAAACCTGCCTCATACCGCCCACCGCCGTTGTGCTTGGATGAACGCAGTGACGAAGGGCGTAGCAGGGCGCTCCAGCAGCGCAGCAAACGTGCCCGACTGTTCGACTTGCCCATCGCGCATCAGGTGGATGGTCTTGCCGAAGAACGCAGCCTCGGCCATGTCGTGCGTCACGAGAACGACCGTCTTCTGGAGGTCGGCGAAGAGCGTGCGGAGTTCGGCTTGCAGGTCGGCACGGATCATGGGGTCGAGCGCGCCGAGCGGCTCATCCAAAAGCAGCGCGTCGGGGTCCAGCATCAGCGCCCGCATCAGCCCCACCCGCTGTCGCTGGCCGCCGGAGAGTTGCTGCGGGTATTGCTGCAGCCGATCCATCGGCAGATGTACCTGCTCAGCCAACGTCTCGATTCGCGCCCTCACCTGCGCCACCGACCACCCGAGGTGCCTCGGCACGAGCGCGGCGTTCTCGTACGCCGTCAGGTGCGGAAACAGCCCGCCCTCCTGAATCACATAGCCGATACGGTGCCGGATGCGCGTCAGGTTGCCCGCCGACAGCGGCTGCCCATCGAACCGTACCGTGCCCGACGTAGGCTGGATGAGGCCGATCAGCAGCCGCAGCAAGGTCGACTTCCCGCACCCGCTCGGCCCAATCAGCACCGACGTGGTGCCGGGCGCAAACGCGAGCGTCGTGGCATGCAGCGCGGTGATGATGCCGTAGGTTTTGGAGGCTGCGTCGAGGGAAAACATGCGCCCCGAATGAGACGCTGAGGCTCAGGTTTCACGGTACACAGACCCGTTGAAGAAACCATGATACACCGTGCGCGTGGCTTGACAGCCGCAACCTCGTACCCGTACCTTCTTCGCCCTATTTAGGCCAATGTAGCTCAGTTGGTAGAGCAGCTCACTCGTAATGAGCAGGTCAGCGGTTCGAGTCCGCTCATTGGCTCCTTTCACGCGCCGGCTCTGATTCAGGGTCGGCGCTTGGTGTGTCTAGGGATACTCGACCGGTTGAATCTGCGCGAGGATCTTCTCTCCTACGGCCTCGCGTGCGGTCTCTAGGTCGTAGTGCTGTTGCAGGTTCATCCAGAACGGCGCCGAGTTGCCAAAGAAGCGCGACAGCCGTAGCGCGGTGTCCCCCGTGATGGCCCGCTTGCCGCCGACAATGGCGTAAATGCGATTGCGCGGAACGCCGATGGCTTCCGCCAAAGCGACGCCACTGAGGCCGAGGGGCTCCATAAATTCTTGGGCCAGGATCTCTCCCGGGTGAACGGGAGCAAAGGTAAAGGGGCTACTCTGAGGCGTGGCGGTCGTAGGCATTGATATCCTATATTCTTATTGAAACTGTCGCGTTTATACGTGCAGATTCCTCACTGCCTAATGGTAGTCGGTGAATTCAACGCGGTGGGCATGCTCACCGTCCCATTCGAAGCAGATGCGCCTTTGGCGATTGACGCGAACGCTGTGCTGTTCTTCGCGGTCACCATGAAGTTTTTCGAGACGGTTGCTCGGGGGCGTGCGCAAGTCGTTAATGTTCGTGCAGGCGTGCAAGATCAAGAGTTTGCGGTGGGCGCGACGCGACGCATCAGTCGCCACGCCGCTTACGTGCTTCCGATTGAACACCTTCTCGGTGCGTTTATCGTAGAAACTCTTGATCATGCATGATGGAGTATATCACACATGATACGTACCGCGTACCCAGGCGTTTCACTGAGCACTTGCAACGAGCTCCAGCCTCAACCAAGTGGCCATCGACGCCATCACCGCTCACCTCGGCGGTCCCGAGTAAGGCGGTCGCGCTAGACGCGGATGAGGTAGGTCAGCTTGACGATGGCTACGCGGTCGAGCATGATGACGGAGCGGCGCGGGTCGAGCGGGTCGTCTTCGCCGAGGGCGTAGGCGGTGTTGAACACGACGAACAGGTCGCTGCCAGGCGTGTGGATCCAGTTGAAGCGGATGTTGGCGCGCAGCTGCTTAGAGAAGTTGTCGTACTGGATGAGCGTCTTTCCAAACAGGTCGCGGCTGAAGGCGGTGGAGAGCGACAGCGAGCCCACCGTAGCGGCAAACGATCCGTTGCCGATGTCAATGACCGAGTGTTCAATCTCGGCTTCGGCCGCGAAGCCAGGGGAGGGCCGCACCCCAAGCTCAAACTCAACCTCCGTGCGGGTGCCCGAGAAGAAGCCGCCATATTGGATGCCGAGGCCTGTGTAAAACGGCCGGCTTTCGTCGGTCTGAGCATTGGCAAACGCTTGCGTCTTGCCGTAGTCGCCCACCGCTACGGCTTGCCCCTCGCGGATCTCGAAGGGCTCTTCCAACCGTTCGAACACACGCCGGATACCGGCCCCGAACTCATGCGCCTTTACGGTCTCGAAAAAACCTTCGATCTCTACTTCGGAGGATTCCAGCTCGCCATCAAGGCTCCAAAATCCGGATACATCGAGGTCAGTGAAGAAGAGGCGGAGGCCGTACGGTTCGTTGGCGAGGGGTTGGCGCAGGAAGGTGCTCGACCCCAAACGCTGGTAGTTGCGGCGGCGCACGAAGCCGAGCGCCGGGTCATAGTTACGGCCCACGGCCGAATACGCCCCACTGATGCCATAGCGGTCGTTGGCGATTTGCCCGAAGAACAGCCCCGCGGTGCTGGAGCGGTCGGGGTCGGTGTCCCAGACCTGCGTAAACCAGGTGCTGATCTCGCTGTTTTGTCCCAGCCGCGCCTGCGCATCGACGCCCAAGGCAGTGTTGCGGCGGTCGCGATTGTCGAAGTTGGTCACGATGCCACCAACGGTTGTGCGCGGCAGCACGTCGGCGCGGACGCGGGCAACGGTGTTGTTGGTGGAGGCCGCGCCCAGCAAGTCGCCCAGTTCGGGGCCCGTCTCGATGTTGAGCATGCCTACCGAGAGCGGGCCGACCTGCCCCGTCAGGCGAGCGCCCGCCAGGATCGACTCGGTGAGCCCGATGCGGCGCGAGAAGAAGGTCTGCGTGACGCGTCCCGTGCCGTGCTCGAAGAGACCTGCACGCTCCAGAAAGAACTCGCGCTGCTCCGGGAAGAACAGGCTGAAACGGCTCAGGTTGATCTGCACGCCGTCCGCCTCCACCTGCGCGAAGTCGGTGTTGACCGAGGCGTCGAGGGTGAGCGCCGAGGTGATGCCGTACTTGATGTCCACGCCGGCGTCGGCGGTGAACTGCGCCGATTCGGCGGGCTGGTTGAGGTCGGGGCGGGCCTGCTGCGCGCCGGAGATGCCGTAGGGCTTGATCTCCAGGTTGCGGCCCGGCTGGATGCCCCGCAGCCCCCGCAGCACGCCGTACTGCGACACGGTGGCCAGCGCCATGAAACTGCTGCCCCGATCCAGCCCAATCTCGGGCCAGATGACGCGCTCGTCGTTCCGGATGATCGACCGCGACAGCATCAGCCCAAACTCTACCTCTTCAGCATCGGGAAAGCGCAGTTGGTTGAACGGGATGGCGACCTCTATCGTCCATCCGTTCTCATCGATGACGGTCTCGGAGTAGAAGACGGCGTCCCACGAGAAGCTGTCGATGCCGATGTCTTCGTCGGTGACCAGCGCCTCGTCTTGCGTACCGAGCGCGTTCATCTCGAAGAGGTAGGCGTTGCGGCCATCGCGGTACGTGTCGATGCCGATGAAGATGTGATCGTCGTTGCCGTTAGGCCCGCCGCGCTCCAGGTTGCGGGCGCGGATGAGCGACGGCGTACGGTCGAGGTTGCGAAACGCAAAGTAGAGGTAGTTGCGGTCGTAGGCGATGCGCACCTCGGTATCCTCCGTGGGTGCTGCACCCGTCTGGGGCCACACCTGCGTGAAGACCGTGACGGGCTCGATATCGTCCCACAGCGGCTCATCCAGGCGGCCATCCACGCGGGGCGGGTCTTCGGCAAAGACGGCCGTGACCGCAGCGGCAGATGGGGCATCGGACTGGGCACGTGCTGGCACTGCCATCGCAATACAGAAGGCGGCTATGACCGAGAAGGGGCGGAACGCAAGCCTCGACAGCATGCTGAAGGGCGAGGCGCTTGAGAAGGCACACATAGATGGGTTGATCGAACTACACGCAGGCGTCAACGAATCTGAGGAGAAGCGCTAGCAAGCTAACACGGGGAATCCGTACATCGTCGGAATTTTCTGCGCAATCCTGTTTCGCTGTTGTGCTTTCTCTGGGCCGCCTTGCGGCTCCTCACTCCGAGGCGTCACTCTAGTCGGCGCCCGTTAGGCTGCGCAGGACGGATTGCTGCCAGGCGCGGAGGGCCGCCTGCATGCGCTGTACCGTGGCGGGCTCGGCGGTGGCGAGGTCGGTTGTCTCGCCGGGATCGGTGCGGATGTCAAACAACTCGACCCTCGGGTCCGCAGGCGTTGGGCCGTCTTGGATGACGAGCTTGTAGTGGCCGTCCAGCACCACCCGGGCGCCGTGCACATCGGCGGCGTCGATGGCGGGATGGTGGACGTTGCGGAAGCTGCGCGTAGCCACGCCGTTCATCAGCTTGACCAGCGGCGTCGTGCCCGCTTGCAGCTCAGGATCGATCCACGGCGTGGTTTCGGGCAGGGCTTTATGGCGGGAGCGGAAGTCCCAGAAGAAGATCGGCGGGCGGTCCGTCATCTGCCCTTCGATCATCGGAAGCAGGCTGGTGCCATCGAGCGGACGGCTAGGCAATGCGCAGGCATCCACGAGGTCGCAGAGCGTGGGCAGGAGGTCGGTGGTGACGGCGTTGGCAGCGCTGACGCGTGGCGCCGTGATGCGAGCGGGCCACTCGATGACCGTGGGCACGCGGATGCCGCCGTCGTAGAGCTGTCCCTTCCGGCCGCGTAACGGCGAAGCGAGTACCCCGCTGGGCGGCGTGCCGTTGTCGCTGGTGTACCAGACGAGCGTGTTCTCGCGCAGGCCCTCCTGCTCCAGCGCATCTCGGAGCGTACCGATGGCGCGATCCATCGCCGTGATCTCGGCGTAGCGCTCGCGCAGCACCTCGCCGAGCGGCCGCGTCACTTGCTGCCCCGTCTCGTTGGACGTGAGGCGGACGCTGTCGCGATCCGCATAGAGAGCGGGCAGATCGCCGTACAGGGCAAGGTCATCGGGCAGGCCGCTGTAAGGCTCGTGCGGCGAGCCGAACCAGACCACGGCGAAGAACGGCTGATCGTTGGCTTTGGCTTCACGGATGAAGCGTATCGCCTCGTCCACCAGCACCGCCGAGCTTTCGCCGGGGTAGACCTCGGGCGGACCGCCATTGCGCGATAGCGGCGGGTCGAGCTCGAAGAAGTTGTCGTGCGACAGCCACGCGTCGAAGCCCATCGCCCCCGGGCTCGTCGGCGACTCCGCCTTGACGGGACCGACGTGCCACTTCCCGAAGTGCCCGCGCCGATACCCCGCCTCGCCGAGCAGATGCGCGATGGTGATCTCTTCGGGGCGGAGCGAGTAGTTGGGCGCGAAGGTGCCGTAGCGATTCGGGTGGCGCCCCGTGAGGATGGTGGCGCGCGTGGGCGAGCACGACGGGTGGGCGGCGTAGAAGCGGTCGAGCCGCAGGCCCGTGGCCGCCATCGCGTCCAGGACAGGCGTGTGCAGGTGCGGGTGGCCGTTGTAGCCCGTCTCCTCCCAGCCGTGGTCGTCGCCCATGAGCAGGATGATGTTTGGCGGCACAGCGGTTTCTTCCGGCTGACAGCTAAGCAACAGGCTCAGGGCGAGGAGTGGGAGCAGGTGTTTGGCGAGGTGGGGCATGGAGTGAAGCTACGCCATTGCTTGCAGAAAATCTGCTGCTTCGTTCATCTCGTGCTGGCGAAAGCGCTCGTAGCTTCGTGGGTTTGGACGTTCATTTTGATAGCACCAAAACGGACCAAAAGTGCTTGTCGATCTCGCAAACGCACAGCGGACTTCCCAGCGCGCATGTCCGCACCTAGCGAGCCGGGGCGCTGATGATACTTCTGACGTGATGCTGTTGCTCGCTAGCTGAACGCTGCCCGTCCGCTCTTTCCGGCGCGCACCACCCGCGAGACCGACGGTGGCGACTCGCATGCGCTCGGCTGCTGTGTCATTTTGATGAAGGCTTTCGTAGGGGCGCATGCCATGCGCCCTTGGCTTGGCTACCAGCGTTTGTCGGTGCCGCCAAACGGCCGAGCCTCATGGTTGGCACGATGTGTGATTGTAGGGTTCTCACCCACAGCTTGCGTCCCCACCCCATGACCGTCGCGTTCTACCTCCTCCTCACCATCGGGCTCTTCGTGGTCGCCTACACGGTGCGCCACTACGTCTTCACGTTCAACCGCGCGTTTGCCGAGCAGCGCTACCCGTACGCTACCATCGAGGACGGCCAGTGGCCCAGCGTCACCGTGTTTGTGCCCGCGCACAACGAGGAGCTGGTGATCGCCCATTGCCTGGACGCCCTCCTCCGCGCCGACTACCCCGCCGACCGCCTCCGCGTGGTCCCGCTCAACGACCGCTCGAAGGACAACACGAAGGCCATCATCGACGACTACGTGGCACGCTACCCCGGACGTTTTTTCCCGATCCACCGCACGGGCGGCACGCCCGGCAAGTCGGCAGCGCTGGCTGAGGCGTGCGAGGGGTTGGAGTCGGAGGTCTTCCTCGTTTTCGATGCGGACTACATCCCCGGCCGCATGCTCGTCAAGCAGCTCGTGGCGCCGTTCTTTGACCCCGAGGTGGGCTCGGTGATGGGTCGTGTGGTGCCAATGAATGCGGGCGCCAACCTGCTGACGCGGCTCCTCGACTTGGAGCGCTCGGGCGGCTACCAGGTGGACCAGCAGGCACGAATGAACATGCGCCTCATCACGCAATACGGCGGCACGGCAGGCGGCATGCGCACGGCCGCGCTGGAGGAGGCGGGTGGCTGGAACCCGCACACGCTCACCGAAGACACCGACGCGTGCTGCCGTCTCCTGCTCACGGGCTGGAAGGTGGCGTACCTCAACTACTGCGAGTGCTACGAAGAGGTGCCCGAGGTGTGGCGCGTCCGCGTCAAGCAGATCGGCCGCTGGGCGCAGGGCCACATGCAGGCCTCGTTCGAATTCCCCTTCCCCTTCGTGGACAGCCGCGTGCTCTCCCGCCGTGAGAAGTTCGACGGCCTCCTGTTCCTCGGCGTCTACAGCATGGCGCCCGTCATCCTGATCGGCTGGATCGTGGCGCTGGCGCTGTTCTTCCACGGGCAGTTCGCGATGGAGGGCTTTGTGGCGCTCCTCGCCATCGCCTCGTACAGCTCGCTCGGCAACTTCGCCGCCTTCTTCGAAATCGCCGCTGCCGCGCGGTTGGACGGCTCTCGTCGGCGCATTCGGCTGTTGCCGCTCAACGCATTCGGCTTCCTCGTCAGCCTGATTGCCGTGACCAAGGCGGCGTGGAAGCAGGCCAAGGTCGCCGTCGTTGGGGGCGAGCTGGTGTGGGACAAAACGCAGCGTTTCCGCGCCGCTAAGCAGCCCTCGTCATGATCAACGTCCTCGCCGTCCTTGCCCTCGTCGGTCTGACGATCGGAGTAGCCGCCTTACCGCTGTGGCCCGCGCTGCGCGAGCTGCGCCAGGCCCGCGACACGGCGCCGCTCGACATCGCCGATGTGGACTATGGCGACATCCGGTCGGCCGCAGAACGGCTGACCAAAACACTCGCTGAGCAGCCGCTGGACACGCTGGCGCACACGCTCGTCCCGCTTGCTCCCGGCATCCAGGCACAACGCATCAGTCTTCCTGAACTGCACACCGATGTACTGCTCGCTACCGATGCCGAGGCTGTTCGCGATGTGAACCTCAACGCACACACGATCCTGTACGGCACCGCCCGCGTGCTCACGCTCTCCGGCAGCCGACTCCCCGCGCTCTACGCCACACAGTGGGCACGCCTGGAGCGTGGCACCTCTATCCTAGCGTGGGCCTTCGCCGACGTGCTCATCGCAGGCGCCGACGTCCACTTAGCCGGCACCGCCGACGCCGCCTCGGCGATCCACCTCCACCCCGGCGTGCAGTTCGAGCGCGTTCGGGCGCCGAAGGTCCAGATTGGCGATGCGATGGCGCCGCCGCGACCGCTCGACGCATCGACGGGCAAGCGCCCCCGCCGCCTCATCCAGGGCGACCTGGATGTGCCCAGCGGCTCCGTGCTCGACGGCGATTACGTCGTTCACGGCAGCACGACCTTGGGTGATGACGTGATCATCAACGGCGCGCTCAAGAGCTACGGCGCCATCACCACGGGCGCACGGTGTACGGTGACGCACGCGCTGATGACTGAGCAGCACCTCACCCTCGGCCCCGACAACACGCTGGGCGGCCCCGTGCTTGCCGAGACCCACCTCGACGCCGCAGCAGGCGTACAAGTCGGCTCGCCCAGTAGCTCGGCCACACTTTCCGCCTCGACCATCACGCTTCGCCCCGGCAGCCGCGTCTACGGCACCGTTTGGGCAAAGGATGGCGGAAAAGTCGTCGGCGTCTGAGGCAAATTTGGTCTTCCCCTTCTGTCCGAGACGGCCCGACCAGCGGGCCAGGGCGCGCTATATCTGCTCGTTTAGAGCGCAGACTCGGCTGTATCGGCAGGATTTGCGGTTTTCTTAAATCCATGTAGGGTTGGCACGGTGTCTGAATGCAGGGCCAGACATTACGTCCGTGCGAGGGTTTTCCCCACAACCACCCCAGGTAAACCCGGCATCACCCCACCACCCTCCGTCTTCCCACCCTGTATGCAGACCGTTCTTATGTGTATGGGCACACGCCCCGAAATCATCAAGATGGCGCCCGTCTACCACGCGCTGCGCAAACACGATGTCGATGTGGAAGTGCTCCACACCGGCCAGCACACCGACATCGCGTGGCCCCTCTATGCGTTCTTCGAGATTGACCCCGCTTTCGTCATTACGCTGGAGCGCGAGCGCAACTCGGTGGCGCACCTCGCCGCCCTCATTCAGGACAAGATCGATCAGATCCTAGCGGCGTATTCGTTCGATGCCGTGCTCGTCCACGGCGACACGACTTCGGCGTACGCTGCCGCGCAGGTCGCCTTCTACCACCAGATCCCGGTGGGCCATGTGGAGGCGGGCTTGCGCTCGGGCGACTGGACCGACCCGTTTCCCGAGGAGCACAACCGCCGCATGATCGCACAGCTGGCGACGTGGCACTTTGCGCCCACGAGCCAGGCCGCCGCCAACTTGGTCGACGAGCGCGTACCCTTCGGCACCATCTTCAACGTGGGCAACACCGTGGTCGATGCCGCGACGTGGAGCCTGATGCGCTTCGAGCTGCTGCGCGGCGAGGACCAGCCGCTCTCGCCGTACTTCGACGAGGTGGAGCGCATCGCGAGCCAGCAGAAGCTCGTGCTCGTGACTGCGCACCGCCGCGAGAACTGGGATATGGGCATCGAGCGCGTGGCCGTAGCCGTAGCTCGCCTGGCGGCCAAGCACGAGGACTTGACCTTCGTCTGGCCCGTTCATCCCAACCCTATCGTCCGCGAGACCGTCGAGCGCGTCCATGCGTCGATGGAGCCCGAGGTGGCGGAGCGCGTCAAGCTGATTGCGCCGCTGGACTACCTGGAGCTGCTGTGGACGCTGCAGCACGCGTGGCTCGTCATCACCGACTCGGGCGGCATCCAAGAAGAAGCCGCCTCGCTGGACACACCCGCGTTGGTGGTCCGCAAAACGACCGAGCGGCCCGAGCTGATCGCCTCGGGCGGTGGCGCGCTGGTAGGCACGATGATCTACACGATTCAGTCGCACGTGGAGCGGCTCCTGCGCCAGCCCGAGCAATACCGCACCATGCGGAGCGCCCGCTGTGCCTTCGGCGACGGCCGCGCCGCCGACCGCATCGCGTTCTACCTGAAGCGCGCGCTCCTGGCAGGCACGGATCGCCCCGACACCGACCAAGCCATCACGACGGCGCCTCCTCCCCTCTATGCCCTCGCCGCCTGATGCGTACTGCTCACCACATCGCGTTTGCGCTTCTTTTCCTCGCCAGCTCGCTCGCTGCACCCGTCGTGGCCCAGCCCAGCGTCACCGTCCGCGCCTTTGCCGATGCGGCGCGCATGAGCAGCGATCTCGGCTCGTGGCACGGGCAGCAGGTCAGCGTACAGCACACGCTCTCCGACCGGGTGACGTGGAACTTGAACCTGGCGCACCACAACCGCTTCGACGCCACGGGCGAGGCGCAGACGCTGCAGGTCCACTACCGCGCCGATGCGCGCTGGACGCTCGGCGCCGCCTTCCAATCGAGCAGCCGCGGCTTCTTCTTGCCCGAACGCACCGTCGAGGTCTCGGCGCGCTACGCCCTGAGCCCCGTCCTGCTGGATGTAAGCGTGGCGCGGCTGCGTGCCCGCGATGACCACCGCGACGTGCGGCTGCATGCCGGGGCCGCCTGGTACACGCCCATCCCCACGCTGGTGGTGCAGGCTGGTGCGTACGCTACGCACAGCATGCCCGGCGCGGTGCAGGCCGCACAAGGCTACGGGGCCATCCAGTACGGCGCCGTAGGCCACTATCACCTGGTGGCGCGCTACCAGCAGGGCGACGAAGCCTACCAGCTCCTCGGCGACGACGCGATCCTCGTCCGCTTCCCCAGCCGCTCGCTCAGCGCGACGTGGCAGGGCTGGATCCAGCCCAAGTGGGGCGTCTCGCTCGGCGTGACGCACTACCGCAACCCGTTTTACCAACGCACCGGCGCTACGGCGGGGGTCTTCGTCCAATGGCCCTAGCATCTAATCTGAGAGATGGCGCTGCGCCCAAGGCTGTCATCCCGAGCGAAGGCCAGAGGCCGCAGTCGAGAGATCTCCCACTTTGGAGTCGTGCAATCCGTAACCGGGGGAGATCCCTCGGCTACGCTCGGGATGACAATAGCGGGCGGGCGGGCAGCCCAGTGACCAAGCCGTCTCTACACCACTCGAACTCGGTCTTCCAGCCCTACGGCATCCTGCGGCGCAAGCGGGCTTTCCGCACCATCGCGTTTGGGCCGCGCCAGTGGGCAGCTACGCTGCTGCTGACGGCGGCGCTCTCCGGGCTGTGGTACGTGGCGTGGCCGTTCGTGCAAGCATCTTGGGGGTGGCTGTTCGCGGCGGCGAGCCCGTGGCTCAACCTCCCCGCTACGGTCGGCACCACCACGCACGTGTGGCCTGTCTACGGCGAGATCGCCTTGCCGACACTTGAACTCACGGGCCGCTCGGTGCACGGCGGCACCTGGGCCTCGGCGCTGGGCCTGACGCTGTTCTTGGCCTGGGCCTCGACGAAGTTGCCCGAGCGCTTCATGCCGCTCACCTACTTCCTGCGCACCATCGTCTTGCTCGAAGCGGTGTCGCTCGTCTACTTCGCCGTGACGCCCGAGACGTTCCCCTACACGCTCACGGGCTACATCGGCAGCATGCTGCACACGGGCGCGGCGCTGATTGCGCTCGTGCCCGTCGTGTACGGCTTCACGCTCTTCCCCTTCGACATCCCGTGGCGCCACAAGATCGGCCTGAGCCTGCTCACGATGGGCTACCTCGCCGTGTTCATCCCGCTGCAATACCTGACGCATGCCGTGCTGCTCTACAGCGGCTCGCTCATCTTCTTGCCGACGCTCTACATGCTGCTCGGCATCCCGCTCGACGTGCTCGCCCTCATCGCTCTCTACGCGTGGGGCATGAGTTGGCCTGGCCGGCTCGACGGCATCGACACCCCTCCCACCACTGCCCACAACCACGATTCCCAGCAATTACCATGACTACCGCACGCTTGTCCCACATGGGCGTCGGTCTCGCGCTCCTACTCGGCCTCACCGCTCCCCTAGCTCACGGCCAGGTTCGGATCGAGTGGACGTCCGGCCCCGCCTTTTACGTCAGCCCCAACGCCATCCAGGGGCAGTACGTCTCGTACCGCATCACCAACGTCTCGTCCACACAGGGCTACACGGATGTGTGGGCAGAGATCTCGGATTTGACGGGCTCGTCGGTACAGTTGGCGCCGAACGAGTCGCCGTTCTTCTGGGTCGGCACACTCGGCCCCGAGGAGAGCAAAGGCGTGTTCTTCTACCTCGAAGGCACGGGCACGACCGAGACCGTCCAGCCGCACACGCTCACGATCTACGAGGGCGACCCGTCGGATGGCGTAGCCATTGGGCGCGACCTGTTCGCCTACACGCATGTGGAGGAATCAGACCCGACGACGCTGAGCGAGATCACCGATGTCTACCTCGTGAACGCCTCGCCCACGCTGGGCGCGACCTTCGAGCTGCATGTAGAAGGCACCACGGGCCACATGGGCCGCGACCGCGCGGGGCTGCTCTCGCCTGCGGGACGCCTGGACTGGCCCGCCGAGGCGTTTGAACTCGTCGAGACGAGCATCGCCTTCTCGGGTGGCAACACGGCCACGTGGACCAACACCTTGGGCGCTGCCTTCGCGCGCCGCCCCACCACCGATTACCACGCCACGTACACCTTCCGCGTGAAAGGCCCCAACCTGAAGGCCGCACCCATCTGCCCGGTGAGCCACTTCAGCAGCGGCATCCACACCCGGCACGACCCGCTCGTCTGCACAGGCGGCTCAGGCATTGCGCCCGTGAACCTGCCCGTCACGGAGAGCTACGTCTACCTCAACCACATCGCCGCCACCGACATCCTGCCCAACGGCGGTGCCGTTGGCTTCACGGCTACCGTCCGCAACGCCTCGTCCAGCCAGGCGGCTACCCTCGACGGGTTCACGGTGGACCTGCCGCGCTTCCCCGCAGGCGCAACCTACGTGCCTGGATCGACGCAACTGGACGGCGTGGCGTGGCGCGAGCCCAGCATCACCGGCACCACGCTCTACTGGCCTGGCCCCCTCCCCGTAGCTGCACGGGGCAGCGCCGTGGTCACCTACCGGCTCAACCTGCCCCCCACACAGGGCACGTACGATGTGGAGGCCACCGGGCGCATCGGCACCTTGCAGATCGACCGCACCACCAACATCTCCGACGATCGTCCCGCTGTAGCCTCGGTCTTTGTGGGCAACGTGGCCGACCTGGAGTTGGATGTGCGCGTGAACGCGCCGACGGTGACCGTGGGCCGCGAAGTGACATTCTCGGTAGACGTGAGCAACCGCAACGGCAGCGACGCCTCGGGCGTGCAGGTCAGCAATCCCCTGAGCAACCTGCCAAACGGAATCGCGCTGAAGCAGATCAACCCGGAGCGGGGCAGCTACGACACGGCCTCGGGCCTGTGGAACGTAGGCACCGTCCAGCAGGGCGAGACCGTCACGTTCGACTTCACCGTGGAGGTCATGGCCGACGGCGCCTACACGGGCTGTGCTGAAATTGCATCTAGCTCGCCCACCGACCCCGACTCGACGCCGTACGACGGCATCCGCCAGGACGACCTCGCCTGCGCCACCACGACCACGCAAGGCGCCACGCCGGGCAACGACGCCGGGCTGGAGTCCAACGGTCGCCTCGCAGGCAAGCTGGCGCACCGCTACTACCAGCGCAGCCAACAGCCCCACGCGAGTAAGGGCGGCCTTGGCCTGCATCGCTTCTCCCCGTCCAGCGCCCAGGACGACCCGCACGCGCCACAGCAAGGCTTGCTCGACCTGATCCCCGAAGCGGGGCCGGAGTCGGCGCTCGCCTTCGTCACCACGCCCGACGCCCTCGTGCCCGTCACCAACGCCAGCGCCGTCTTCGCCGTCGATTACCTGGCGACGGAGACCGACCGCCTGGCCGCGCTCTTTACCGCCACGACCGAAGCCGGCAGCGTCTACGAGCACACCAAGGTCATCTGCGACCGCCTCACGGGCGCCACGCTGCGCGACCTGGAGATCGTGGAGATCGAAGGGCTGTCGTTCCTGATGGCGCGCCTGCACTACCCCAGTGGCGCCGTGGACTACAGCATCTCGTTCATCGCCACCGAGGAGGCCGGGCGCTTCCAGATCGAGAGCCAATACCTGGGCTTCGAGTACACCCCGCCCGCAGGCGAGCAGGTGTATAACTTCCAGGTGTGGTCCGTGTCGCGCGCCTACACCATCGACCTCGTGCGTGAAGTCCTTGACCGCATGGCCGCGCAGAAAGCCGTCCTCGCCGAGGCCGACGCGCCCAGCATCCCGAGCGTCTACTTGCGACAAGGCACGTACGCCAATGGCCAACTCCACCTCGATGTGGTGAACCCGCACGGCGCCAAAGAGCTGCGCATCCTGGGCGGCACCCTCGGCGAGACCGAAACGACCGAGCGCACGGGCTTCGAGCGCACGTTCGCGCTGCCGCCCAGCGTCCATCCCGACTCCACCGTCCGCGTCACGCTCGACGTAGGTCCGATCTTCGACATCGCCTTCTTCGTGGGCAATGACCTGGACGAGAGCCTCGATCAGGTCTATTTCGCCGATGGGCCGTGGGGCGCCGTGCCCATCCGGGAGGGCGCGACTATCGACCGCTTCGACGTGGCTACATCCGATGCCGCGCCGGAACCACAGCACCGCCCGGTGGAGCGCGATGTGCAGGTCAGCGGCACAGGCGGCGCCTCCGTCTTCCGCCTGCTTAAGCCCAGCGCCCGCACCGCCGACCTGAGCGCCTACGACTACCTCGCGTTCACCGCCTCGGGCCAAGGCGCCGTCCGCCTCGTGGCCGAGCAGGCGCAGTTTGCCGGGGAGGCGCCGTTCAGCGTCACCTTCGACCTCACCGAGCAGCCCGAAACCATCCAGCTCCCGTTCAGCCTGTTCGAGCGACCCGGTAGCGCCGATACCTTCTCGCCCGAGGATCTGGTGTCGCTCACGTTCTTCGTAGACGGCGGCGAGGGCGAGCCCTTCGCGCTGGGCCTGGGCGACGTGCACTTCGGCACCGATGGGTTCACCTCCACCCATACCGAGGCGACCGAGATGCCCGAGGTCGTCACGCTGGAGGCCAACTATCCCAACCCGTTCAACCCGACGACGGTGATCGGCTACACGCTGCCCAAGGCGAGCCCGGTACATCTTGCCGTCTACGACGTGCAGGGGCGCTTGGTGGCGCTGCTACGCGACGAGGTACAGGCCGCGGGCGCGTACACGGTCCGGTTCGACGCGCTCGACCTGGCGGGCGGGCACTACCTCTACCGCCTGCGCACCAACACGGCCGTGCTCACGCGTGGCATGACGCTGGTGAAGTAGATGATATATCGCCTCGTCTTCGTCACCGCTGCCCTGTGGCTCCTGAGCGCCGGACTCGCCTGGGCGCAGGCACCTGTGCGATCTTTAGCGAACCTGGGCTATGCGAATGACGCCGAGCTGACGTGGGCCGCGCCCGAGCGGTTCTATCAGCTCCCCATCAACGACGGCTTCACGCCGACAACGCTGGACCTGCACGTGACGCCGTCACCGGGGCTGCCCAGCGGCTACCTGCGGGCGCAGAGCGACGGGCAGCTGCTGGGGCAGTTCGCGCTCACCGACACCACCACGCGACTCCAGATTCCGCTGCGGCGCGGCACCGTCCGCGATGGCACCCTGCCGCTGTCGCTGTCGCTGCACCTGCGCGCCGCCACCGTAGGCTGCACCGACCGCTCCGCCGACCGCCTGACGATCCTGGACGAGAGCACGCTGCACCTGCGCGGCCAGGCGTTCCTCCCCTCCTCCATCCAGTCGTTCTTCCCGCCGCACCTGGAGCGAGTGGTGTTCTACGTGCCCGACCCCGTGCCGCCTGCCGCTGCCCAAGCCGCGCTGTGGCTCACGGCATCGCTGACGCAGCGTTACGCCACAGCTCCCACCGTCATGCTGGCGACACTGCCCGACGACGACGCTGACCTCGCGGCAAGTCCATCGACGCGTGCCCTCCGCTGGCACCCCGAGGCCCCAGCCTCCCTCGATGTACTCGACCGACCTAGCGCTCCCCATCGTCATGCTGTGCTCACGCTAGGCCGGTTGGATGAGGCCGCCCAGCTCTTCCGCACGCCCGGCGGGCACCAGCTAGCGATGGGGAGCACCCTACACACTGAAGCCATCACGCTCAACGCGCCGCACTACCCGACTGCGCCGACGCTCGAAGACCTCGGCTATGCCAACCTCCAGGCTTCCGGCCGTGGCAGCGTCTCCGCGTTGGTGCGGTTCGACCTGCTGCGGTTCGCCGCGGACCGCCGCCCCAGCCAGCTTCGCCTCGTCGCGCAGCACACGCCGCTGGCGGACACGCATACAGGCGCATTCGCCCAGTTCTTCCTGAACGGTCACCTGATTCACAGCGAGCTCCTGGACGGACACGCACTGGGCACGACGATGGACCTGCCGCCGCATCACCTCCGCCGCACCAACACGCTAGAGATGCGATTCACGTCCAACGCCACGACGACGAGCCACGGATGCACGGATGACCTGCCGTTTTCAGTAGCCATCGACCCGGCCTCGGCGCTCATCACGACGACGGGGCAAGCCCCTATCGCGGGCTTCGAGCGCTTCCCCTCGGCGCGGGCGCAGGGCTACGAGGTGTATGTGGCCGATGGGAAGCCGAGCACCGTGCAGCACGCCATCGAACTGGTGCGGCTGCTGCAGGGCGCCACGGAGCTGCCGTTGGTACCGCGGCTGCTGATGGACCTCGACGAAACGACCGCCGCCCCGCTGCTGGCCGTCGGCAGCGCGGCGCTGACGCAGCGGTTACCGTCACGCATCGTGGCGAGCCCGGACGGGCGCCTGTCGGTCACGGGCCTGGGCGGCGCGCTCCAGTTCACCGCCGATGCCCCGCACGCCGTGCTGCAATCCATACGGCGCGGGCGTCAGGACGTGCTACTCTTCCACACCACCGATGCCCCCGTGGCCACGCGTTTCTTCGACGCCCTCCATGTACGCGGCGGGTGGTCGGCGCTGAGCGGCGTGGTTGCGGCCTCGGGCCCCGATGGGCAACTGGCCGTGCTGGACATCGACCGCGCGCACGACCCGTTCGCTGCGCAGAACGAGGCGTCGGCGAAGGGCTTTGTGCTACGCCACGCCACGCCGCTCAGCATCATCGCCGTGCTACTGCTCTTGGTCGGCATCGCGTACCTGATGTACCGCGCGCGCTGGCTCCTGCCTCGTGCCGACGCAGCGGCTTCGCGCGACGCGCCTGCGGGTATGCCGGCCACGCGATCCTACAACGTCACCACCCTATACGGCTCGCCCCCCGCTTCGTAAGCGCCTACGCGCTGGCCTCTTTGCGAGCAGGTACAGCAGCGTCCTCTTCTTCGACATCGGGAAAGGTCAGCGGCGCCTCGGCTTTGCCCTCTAGGAGGGCCGGCTGCTTGAGCAGCATCATTTCGATCATGTCCAGGCGTTCCACAATCGGTTCCTGCGCACTGGCCACGACGCGCTCCAGCATCTTCTCTAGCTCGCTCTGGGTCAGGCTGCTGCCACCGCCCTCGGATAGCGCCTTGGTCTGTTGCTTCGACGTGATCGCCTTGCTGATCATCCGCGCGATGCTCAAAATCATGATGGTGCCTGCGATAATGGCAGTCAGGATAATGGCGACGACTTCATCGGGCATGGCGGATGCTGGGCAAGCGATGGGATGATGGCGAGGCGACCGGTACGGATGCTGAACACATCAGTTACGGCGCATGCTGCTAAAGAAACACCTGCCTGGCAGAGATGCAACCCGCGCTGCGTGCCCTCTATGAGTCGGCCTGTCCCCACGCCTCTTGCACGCGTCAACCTTATCACGCATCTTGCGCAACACCGTGTTTTCCTCCGGCCCACGCTTTGCCATGCGCCACACGTTTTTCTGCGTCGATGCCCACACCTGCGGCAACCCCGTGCGGGTGGTGGCGGGCGGTGGTCCACAGCTAGACGGCAACACACAGAGCGAGCGGCGGCAGCACTTCCTCGCTGAGTTTGACTGGATCCGGCGCGGGCTGATGTTCGAGCCGCGCGGCCACGACATGATGTCCGGCAGCATCCTCTATCCCCCCACCCGAGACGACTGCGACATCGCGATCCTGTTCATCGAGACCAGCGGATGCCTGCCGATGTGCGGCCACGGTACCATCGGCACGGTGACGGTGATGATCGAACACGGGCTGGTGACGCCGCGCACGCCGGGACGCCTCAGCCTGGAGACGCCAGCGGGCGTGGTCGAGGCCACGTACACGCAGGACGCGCAGGGCCGCGTGCGGTCGGTGAAACTCGTCAACGTCCCCTCGTTCCTTGCCGCCGAAGGGCTGACGGTGGATTGCCCCGACCTCGGCACGCTCACCGTGGAGGTAGCGTACGGCGGCAACTTCTACGCCATCGTAGACGCCCAACCCAACTACCGCGACCTCGCCGACCACACCGCCGCCGACCTCATCCGCTGGAGCCCCGTGCTGCGTCAGCGGCTCAACGAGGCGTACACCTTCCAGCATCCCAACGACCCGACGATCGCTGGCCTAAGC
>JBCCMF010000021.1:0-26593 GCA_039026435.1 Bacteroidota bacterium | reverse complement strand
TTCGAGGTGGGCCAGCATCCCTGGCACATCGGCAGCGTCGAAGCGGACCGTGTAGAAGCGGCGCGCCTCGGCGCCGGCCTGCATCAGCAGCGGCTCGATGTCGGTCCGCATGTCCTCCATGTGGAAATCCCGCACCACGCCAATGACGGTGAGCGTTCCGTTGCGGCTCTGGATGGTTCGGCCAATCGGATCCGCCCACCCTATCCGCTGGAGCGCCGTCTCGTTGATCACGATGCCGTCGGCCAGGTCGGCGGGTCGGCCGGCATCAAAGAAGCGGCCCTCCGCCATTTCCAGTTGAAGGGCTTCGCGGAGTTCTGGGCTCGTCCTGATGGATTGGAAGACCATGAAATCACCATCGTAGGCCTCAATCTCATCCGCGCCGAAGAAGTTGATGGCCGTGGGCTCGCTCGGTATGCCCGATGCCCGCGCTACCGTCATCACGCTGGGGTGCTGTGCCAGCGCCTGCTGGAAAGATTCGGCGCTGGCCGCGGGCAGCGCCGCGCGCGTATGCACCACCGCCACCTGATCTTGATCAAATCCAAGCCGACCGTGCTGTACAAAGTGAAGCTGGTCTTGGATGACCAGGGTACACACGATCAGCACGACCGAGACGGCGAACTGGAACACGATGAGGCTCTTGCGCAAGGCGGGCAGCGACCGCATCCGCACGTCGCCCTTGAGCACCGTGGCCGGGCGGAAGAGCGACAGCACGAAGGCCGGGTACGCGCCCGCCAGCACGCCGACGATGGTGCCCGTCGTCAAGACACCGAGCCACAGCACCGGATGCGCAAGCGGTAGCGTCAGGCTTCGTTCCATGAGCACGTTGAACGCCGGGAGCACCAGCTGTACGATGCCCATCGCCAGCACCACGGCCGCCAGCGCCATCAACACCGACTCGCCCAAGAACTGGCCGATGAGTTGCCTCCGCGCTGCCCCCACGGACTTCCGCACGCCCACTTCCTTGGCGCGCTGTGCCGCGCGCGCAGTCGCCAGGTTCGTGTAGTTGATGCAGGCGATCAGCAGGATGAGCAGCGCGATAGCTGAGAAGAGGTAGATGTAGCGGATGTCGCCCTGGGGCGCGATGTCATTGGTGGCCTCGCTGTGGAGGTGGATACGGGTCAGCGGGATGACCGATAGGGTCATGCCCCGCGGCGCGTAATTGCCGTCCATGAACGCATTTAACGTCTCTTGCTGGTCTGTGATGACCTCGGGGCCTGCTCCATCGCGCAGCAGCACGTAGGTGAACGCTGCGTTATACCACTTTTGCTCCTCTTTGGGCTGGTTCGTCGCGATGGAAAGCAGGATGTCGCCACGGAAGTGCACGTTGCGAGGCATGTCGTCGATGAGCCCCACGATTTCGTACGTCGTCGCGTCAGCACTCCACTTCTCGTGCCGCACAAGGGTCTGTCCGAGGGCTCGTTCATCGGGGAAGTACCGGGCCGCCGCCGACCGAGAAAGCAGTGCGGTGTTGGGCTCAGCCAAGCGTTCCACCGAGCCTTCCACGACGTCAAAGTCGAAGAGATCGAAGAAGTTGGGGGCCACGCTCAAGACGTGATCCTCGTAAAACTGGATGTCGCTGCCTACGCTCGACATGAGCGGCTCAGCTTCGTGCTGCACCTGCGTAATGGCTTCGATGGCGGGGACGCGCTCCTCCAAAAAGTCGGCGACGGGCCACGGGGTAGACGCCCAATGGCCGTTCTCTTGATTCAGGATTTGCTCCACGCGGTAGATGCGGTCCGCGTTGGTGTGCATCGTGTCAAACGAGCGCTCGTCGGCAACATAAAGCAGGATGAGCAGGACGCACGCGAGGCCCAAGGCGAGGCCCAAGACGTTGATGGCGGTATAGATGGGCTGACGCTGGAGGTGGCGTAGCGTGTGGCGTAGGTTCGCAAAGAGCATGGTAAGCTGTGGCTTCCGAGGTGACGCCGAGCCTTATGACAAACGCAATGCCGAACCACCATACACGTCTGTTACGTTGTTTTTTGTCGCGGGCCTGTCCGCCAATGGACACTACTGAATCAGCAGCGGACACTGCGCGGCGTTGAACCTGTGCGGCCCAGCAGCTAGATTGACGCGTTGACCTACCGCTCATTGCCATGCGTCGCCCACTCCCGTTGCTACTGTTACTCGCCGCTGGCATGGCCTGCCAGTCGCCGCCTGCGGAGCCCATCGCCGATCCGAATCGGCCCGAATACGCCGCGTGGGAGACGTACCTCGGCGACGCGCACTCGACGCAGTACTCGTCGCTCAATCAAATCACGCCCGCCAACGTGACTGAGCTGGAGGTCGCGTGGACCTATCGCACGGGCGATGCCAGCGCTACGTCGCAGATCCAGTGCAATCCGCTCATCATCGGCCGCACGCTCTACGGCACCACGGCAGGCCTGAAGGTCTTCGCCGCTGATGCCACCACGGGCATCCCGCAGTGGACGTTCGACCCGGTGGACTACGGTGCAGAGATCAACTGGTCGGGCGCCAACCGAGGGCTCGTGTACTGGCGCGATGAGGAGGGCGCCGCTCCTGCACGCATCATGTATACCGCAGGCGCGTGGCTCTACGCCATCGACGCGGACACGGGCATCTTGCTGCAGGACTTTGGTACCGACGGACGCGTGTCGCTCAAAACAGGCCTGGGCACCAGCGAAGAGACCGCCGATCTCTTCATCGTCTCAAACACCCCAGGCGTCCTCTACGGTGACCTGCTCATCTTGGGCGGTCGCGTACACGAAGGACCGGGGCCGTCGATGCCGGGGCACATCCGCGCGTTCGACGTGCGCACGGGCGCGATGGCCTGGATCTTCCACACGATCCCCACGCCCGGCGAGTTCGGCGCCGACACCTGGCTCGACTACGGTAAGATCGCCAGCGAGCGCATCGGGGGGGCGAACGCGTGGAGCGGCCTGACGGTGGACCACGAGCGTGGCATGGTCTTCATCCCGACGGGCTCGGCCACGTGGGACTTCTATGGCGCCGCCCGCCCCGGAGACAACCTGTTCGCCAACACACTCCTCGCCCTCGACGCCGCCACAGGCGAGCGCATCTGGCACCAGCAGCTGGTGAAGCACGACCTGTGGGACCGCGACCTCCCGGCCTCGCCCAACCTCGTCACCGTCATGCACAATGGTGAGCGCGTCGATGCGGTGGCGCAAGTCACGAAGGACGGGCACGTGTGGGTCTTCGACCGCGACACGGGCACCCCGCTGTTTCCTGTGGAGACGGTGCCGCAGCCGCCCTCGGATCTTGCGGGCGAGTGGACGCCTGCCACCCAGCGACTGCCTACACAACCGCCGCCATTTGCCCGCCAGGCCTTCCACCGGGATGACATCACCGACCGCTCGCCCGAGGCTACCGCGTACGTGCGGGCGCGCTTCGAGGGTGTGCGCAGCGACGGGCAGTTCGTGCCCCCCAGTACGCAGGGCACCATGATCTTCCCAGGCTTCGACGGCGGCGGCGAGTGGGGCGGCGCGGCCATCGACCCGGCCACGGGGCTGCTCTACGTCAACTCCAACGAGATGCCGTGGATCTTGACGATGGTGGACCTGACCAAGGCCAACTCGCGCGGCGAGATGGTGTACCAGCGCAACTGCGCCGCCTGCCACCGCCCCGACCGCAGTGGGATCGAAGGCAGCAACTTCCCGTCGCTGCTGGACTTGGAAGCGCGCCGCGACAGACCCTACGTGACGGCGATCCTCGAAACGGGGCGCGGCTTCATGCCGTCTTTCGCGCATCTCAGCGTTCCCGATGTGGAGGCGCTGATGGGCTATCTCTACGAGGACGAAGCCCTGACGGGCACCGCCAGCTACACGCAGCGCAACGGTTCGCCCTACGGCCACACGGGCTACAACCGCTTCGTGGACCAGGAGGGCTACCCGGCCATCAAGCCGCCGTGGGGGCAGCTCAATGCCATCGATCTGAACGCAGGTACCATCCGCTGGCAGGTGCCGCTTGGCGAGTTTCCCGAGCTGACGGCGCAGGGCATCCCGAAGACGGGCACGGAGAACTACGGCGGCCCCGTGGTGACGGCAGGCGGACTCATCTTCATCGCTGCCTCGAAGGACGAGCACATCCGCGCCTTCGACAAGACCACGGGCAAGGAGCTGTGGCAGTACAAGCTGCCCTTCGGCGGTTACGCCACGCCGGCCACCTACAGCATCGACGGGACGCAGTACGTGGTCATCGCAGCAGGAGGCGGCAAGATGGGCACCGCATCGGGCGATGCGTATGTGGCGTTCGCGCTATCTGATACCAATTCTGAGAGATGAGTGTGCGATCCAACTTGTCATCCCGAGCGGCGGCCACAGGCCAGAGCCGAGAAACCGAAGGTTCACGGAACGTAAATCTCCCACTTATTCACTGTGCAAAACGCATACGGAGGAGATCCCTCGGCTTTGCTCGGGATGACAAGATTAGACGGTGTGCTGCACTGTAAATTGCCAGAGCTGGTATGAGCATCTTCGCTGGGGGGAGGCTACGCCGATGGGCTTGGCTCGGCGTCGAGCAAGTCGCGCAGGGTGGCGAAGAGGCGCTCGGGCGGGCAGGGCTTGGGCAGACACGCTGCAGCGCCCGCCGCCAGCACTTCGGCAGCGCGGTCGGTGGCCAAGCCGCTGTTGGCCAGGATGGGCAGCTCAGACTGGATGGTCTGCGCGTGCTTGATGACGGCCAGCCCGTCGATGCCGGGCATCATCAGGTCGGTGAGCAGGATGTCGAAGTCGTCGCCGTAGCGGTTGAGGAAGGCGATGGCTTCGTCGCCGCCTTGCGCGGCGGTGACGATGTAGCCCGCGTCCTCCAGCAGGTCCTGCGTCACATCGAGCAGCGCATCCTCGTCATCGACCAGCAGGATGTGCTCGCCGTGGCCGCGCAAGTCCTCGCGGTCGGCGGAGAGGGGCTCGGGGCGATGCGTTTCGCTGGCCATCGGCAGGTACACGGAGAACGTGGTGCCTACGCCCACTTCGCTGGTGGCGTTGAGGAAGCCCGCATGGCTGCGCACGATGCTGTAGACAGTGGAGAGGCCCAGCCCGGTGCCTTTGCCCGTGGGTTTGGTGGTGAAGAACGGCTCGAAGACCTTGGCCAGCACGTCGGGGGGCATCCCCGTGCCCGTGTCGGTGATGGCGATGCACACGTAGTCGCCCGGCTCGGCGTTGAGCAGCTCAAGCAGCTCGTTCCCGCCCGTCAGGTGCACATTGGAGCCCTCGATGTGCAGCTTGCCGCCGCCCGGCATGGCGTCACGGGCGTTCACGCACAGGTTGACCAGCACCTGCTGCAGCTGCGTCGCATCGCCGATGACGGCGTGCAAGTCGGGGGCGACGTCGGTGGTGACGGCAACGGTTCTCGGAAACGTCTGGTCTACGATGTGCATCACCTCGTCGAGGATGCGGCCGGGGTGCAGGCGGTGGCGCTCGCCCTCTACCCCTCGGGCAAAGGCCAGGACCTGGCGCACCATGTCGGAGCCGCGCTGGGCGCTCTTCTGGATCATCGACAGGGTGCGGCTGGATTTCTCGTCAGCGGCGAGGCGCGTTTGCAGCACCTC
Source organism: Bacteroidota bacterium (assembly GCA_039026435.1). Lineage (GTDB taxonomy): Bacteria > Bacteroidota > Rhodothermia > Rhodothermales > JBCCMF01 > JBCCMF01. The sequence continues at coordinate 21,066 of JBCCMF010000021.1, read as the reverse complement.
TACGCCCAGCAGCACGGGCACCAGCAGGTTGCCCAGGTCGTGCGCGATGCCGCCCACCAGCGTGCCGATGCTTTCCATCCGCTGCGACCGCAGGAACTGTAGCTCCAGCTTCTTCCGCTCGGTGATGTCGGTGTTGATCATCAGCACGGAACGCGGTTCGCCGAAGGCGTCGCGCACGAGCGTCCAGCGGCTGTCGAGCACGATGTCGGCGCCGGACTTGGTGGTGGGCCGCCACTCGCCCGACCATGCGCCGCGCATGAGCACCTGCTTCCACGCGTCGCTGTCGCGCAGGTCGCCTTCGGCCAGGTGATCGGTGGTCACCTCGTCGGAGTGCCAGCCCAGTACGTGCTCGGCGCTCTTGTTCCAGTACGTGACTTGGCCCTTGAGGTCGAGCGCCATGATGACGTCGCGCGCCTTGTCGATCAGCTCGGCCTGCTCGCGGATGCGTTCGTCGGCGCGGTGGCGTTCGAGCGCGTAGCGGATGGAGCGCTCCAGCAGCTGGGCATCGATGTGGTTCTTCGAGAGGTAATCGGCCGCCCCCGCCATCATGGCCTGGAGGTCGGTGTCGAGGTCGCCCTGGCCCGTTAGCAGGATGAGCGGCGTGGCCGCCCCGCGCGCCCGGGCGTCTTCGATGAGCTGCAGCCCCGTGCGCGGCCCCAGCCTGTAATCGACGAGGGCCACGTCGTACGGATGGCTGAGTACGGCATCGAGCCCGGCTTCGTACGTTTTGTGCCAGTCGAGCTCGAAGGCTTGCCGTCCTTTCTGGAGCAGACGCCGCGTGATGATGTAGTCATCGGGGTCGTCTTCGATCAGGAGGAGGCGAACAGGGGTATCCAACATAGGTGTGCCAGCGGGCGGGAAAAGAGTAGGCCCTGCACGCGCACCGTGCCGAAGGGTTCACCGCGGTGGAGATCGCCAAGCCGTTATGTTGGCTGGCGTTACTCGGGCAACCGTACGATCTCGAACCAGAAGTCGCCGATGACTTGGATGGCCTTGGTGAGCCCGTTGAACGAGACGGGCTTCGTGACGAAGGCGTTCACGCCCAGATCGTAGGTCTGTAGGATGTCCTGCTCGGCCTCGGAGGTGGTGAGGACGATCACCGGGATGCGACGTAGCTCGGGGTCTTGCTTGATCTCGCTCAGCGCCTCGCGACCGTCTTTACGCGGCATGTTGAGGTCCAGCAAGATCACGCCCGGCCGTGGTGCGGTGGCGGGATCGGTATACTTGCCGCGGCGGTAGAGGTAGTCCATCAGCTCCTCGCCATCTTCCACCACGTTGATGGTGTTGGCGAGGCGGCTGTTTTTCAGCGCCCGGATGGTCAGCAGTTGGTCATCCGGATCATCTTCCGCAAGGAGGATCTTCACAGGTTCACGGTTACTCATGATGGGGTAGGTTGAATCTCCTGCACAATGGGGAGCGCTATGATAAACGTGGCCCCTTCTCCTGGTACGCCTTCGGCGCGGATCGTCCCGTGGTGGCGCGACACGATCCTGCGGCAAATGGCCAGACCCATCCCCGTACCCGGGTAGCTGTTGCGGCCGTGCAAGCGGCGGAACGGCGAGAAGATGCGGTCGGCGTACTTCGGCGCAAAGCCGATGCCGTGGTCCCGCACGCTAACCTCAACCGTGTCGGCGGCCGCTTGCGCGGTCTCTGCAAGGCCTACCTCTACGTGAGGGGCTTGATCAGGCGGGCTGAATTTAAGCGCGTTGCTGACGAGGTTTTGTAACAATTGGTGCATTTGCGAAGGGTCGGCTTCTACGGTAGGCAGCCGCCGCACATACACCTTGGCCTGGGTCTCTTGGATGCGGTACTCGAGGTCAGAGAGCACGTCCACCATGACCTCGTTGAGGTCTACGGGCTCGAACGCACGGCCGTGCGTAGCCACGCGGCTGAACGCGAGCAGGTCGGACAGCAAGCGCGACATGCGGGTGGCGGCCTCGCCCACGCGCTCCAGGTAGTACGGCCCCTCGCCGCTGAGCTGCTCGCCGTGGTCTTCGGCGATGAGATCGGTGAACGCCCGGATCTTGCGGAGCGGCTCCTGGAGGTCGTGCGAGGCCACGTAGGCGAAGTCTTGCAGCTCTTGGTTGCGCTGCTCCAGGACGTGCGTGTACCGCATGCGCTCGCGCTCCACCTGCTTGCGGTCGGTGATGTCTACGGCGCTGAAACACACGCCAATGACGTCGTGGTCCTGGTCGTAGACGGGCGACTTGCTGAGCTCGTACCACACCTCGTGCTTGCCCAGGCGGTACCTGCGCTCCTGCACCGTGGTGCCGCCGTCCACGGCGCGGTCAAAGTCGGCGCGGAACGAAGCGGCGTCCTCATCGGGCATGACGTCGTAGAACGAGGCGCCCACTTGCGGCACGCGCCCGAACATCGCCTGGGTATGCATCTGCGCCACCGAGTTCACGGCCTGCACCTGCCCGGCAAGGTCGAGCAGCACGAACGATTGCACGCTGTTGTTGAAGAGCGCCCGCAGGTTGGCCTCGGAGGTGCGGAGCGCTTCTTCGCTGCGTTTCTGCGCCGTCTTGTCTTCGGCGAACATAATGAGCCCGCCGATCTGGTCGTCGCCATCGTACCAGGGCCGCATCTCCCACCCAATCCAGTAGGTCTCGCCGCCTGTGCGCGCGATGGTGGCGCCCTCGCCGTGGAGCAGTTCGCCCTCCAAGACGTCGGCAAAGGTGGCGGCCCAAAACCCGGTGGGGTCGTCGAAATGCGCGGTGTGCGCCTTGCCTTTTAGGGAGAGCAGGTGCAAGTCGAAGTCGCTTGCCCAGCGGCTGCTGGCCATGATGTAGCGCAGCGAGGTATCCATCATAGCCACGGCGGCAGGCATGTGCTGCACGAAGAGCTGTAAGGAGTTCACCTGACTGAACATCGAGGGTGCCGTGGTGCCGCTAACGGGCGGCTGCGGTATAGGAACGGACGCGGGCAGTGCGCAAACCTGTAGAAACGGTAGGGATAGACGCAGCTTTCACGCCTGCTCGCTGCACCGGCTCCTGCGCGATGGTGAGGCTGGGGTAACGTACCCGTAGCCGCTATGCAACATCGGCGGCAAACCGCGCCTGAATCTGCGCCAGGTGGTCGCCCCCGTAGCGCTCCATGAACGCCTGGGCAATGGTGTAGGCCACCACCGCCTCGGCCACGGTAGAGGCCGCGGGCACGCTCGTGACGTCGCTGCGCTCGTAGCGCGTAGGCTGGGCTTTGCCGCTGGCCAGGTCTACCGTGCCCAGGGGCTTGATGAGCGTGGGGATGGGCTTCATGTAGCCGCGCACAACGATAGGCATGCCGTTGGAGATGCCGCCCTCGATGCCGCCCGCGTGGTTACTCGTGCGGCCGTAGCCGCCATCGCCTTGCATGATGGGGTCGTGCACCTGCGAGCCCGGCCGGTAGGCGCCCAGCATGCCGTCGCCGATCTCCACCGCTTTCTGCGCCTGGATGGAGAGGATGGCCTGCGCCAGCCGCCCGTCGAGCCTGCGGTCCCACTGGACGTACGAGCCCAGCCCCACAGGCACACCTGTGACGACGACCTCGTAGATACCGCCGAGCGAGTCGCCCTCTTTCTTCTTCTTCTTGATGTAGTCGATGCACTGCGCGCTCAGGTCGGCATCCAGCATGCGCACCTCGCTGGCATCAGCGGGCGTGTTGAGGGCCTCGGCGCCGTCCTCGACGAGCGCGGCCACGCGGCTGTACCACACGTCGGGGTGCTCATAGCCCACCTCGCCGATGCGCACCACATGGCTTCCGATCTCGATGCCAAACTGCTTGAGGAACTGCCGCGCCAGCGAGCAACACGCCACGCGCATCGCCGTCTCGCGGGCGCTGGAGCGGTCGATGACAGGGCGGATGTCGTTCAGGCCGTACTTCTGCACGCCCACCAGATCGGCGTGGCCGGGGCGGGGCAGCGTAATCGGCTCGATGCCCTCGCCATCGCCTTCGACAGCCATGACCTCGGGCCAGCCGGACTTGTCCTTGAGGTACGCCGCGTTGTCCAGCCGGAGCGCGACGGGGCTGCCCATCGTTTTGCCAAACCGGATGCCGCTGTAGATGTGCACCTTGTCGCGCTCAATCTTGGCGCGTCCGCCGCGTCCAAAGCCGAGCCATCGCCTCGCCAAGTGCGTGTTGATGTCCGCCGCGCCTACGGGTACGCCCGCGGGCAAGCCTTCCACAATACCAATCAGCGCCTCGCCGTGCGACTCGCCTGCCGTGAAGTACCGGATCATGTGATGCCGTCTATTCCGTGTCCTGAGAGTGAGTGGAGGGGTCGGAATCTACAGCATAGATGCCTCATAAGGCGAGCGGTGCGTGCGGAAGGGCGCTTTGTCATTCCTTCTTCACCCGCTGGGCACCAGGACCATGAGGCCGCCGCAGGGTGTCGATGCACGCAGCTTGCCCGTTTCACCGTACGCTGCAGCATCGTCCAGCGGCTAACGACGCCTGTTGGGCGAGACTAACGGCCACTGTGCAGAACGAAGCGCAGCCACATTGGCCGTGCCCGGTAATTCCCCACGTGCAGCGCTAAGAATTTGTGATTCCTGGCTTTTGGTCGTAGCGTTGGAGCCCCGAAGTACGCTTGGAGCGAAGTAATGCGCGTACCCAAATCGACTGAGGTGGGATCTGAGTTGCTCGCTCACCAGCGCTTGCCTGATGGCGGCGGCGCATCGCCGTTCGCGCACGTATCCGATGCGTTTGAGCGGCTGGCGCGCCGCGAAACCCTGTACCGCCGTCTGGTGGAGACGACCAGCGATGGCGTATGGGTCATCGATACGGCGCACCGGACGACGTTCGTCAACGACGCTATGGCTGACATGCTGGGCTACGCAAAGGCGTCTCTGCTGACGATGACCATCTACGACGTCGTAGATCCACAGATGCACGCGACGCTGGATGAAAACAGGCGCAACCGGGTGGCGGGCGCCAGCGACGAGTACGAACTCCCCCTGCAGCATGCCGATGGCACCACCGTCTGGGCGTTCATCCGCGCCACGCCGCTGCACGCGCCTGAAGGCGCCTACGAGGGCGTATTTGCCATCGTGACGAACGTGACTGAGCAGCGCGCGCAGCGCCACGCCCTCCAGCGCAGCGAGGCCCGCCTAGAGACCATGCTGCACAGCATCACAGATGCGTTTATTGCCGTCGACAAGGCGTGGACCATCATCGCGATGAACCCGCAGGCAGAGCCGCTCCTGGACGCCAAACGCGAGACGCTGATCGGACAAAACCTATGGGACTCGTATCCCGAGGCGCGTGAAACCACGTTTTACCACAACTACCATCGCGCCATCAAGGAGCAGGTGACGGTGCGGTTCGAGGAATACTATCCGCCGCTCGACACATGGTTTGAGGTGCGCGCCTTTCCGTTTGACGGCGGCCTCTCGGTGTACTTCACCGACATCACGCCGCGCAAGCTCTACGAGGCCAAGCTGGAGTCCACCGCGGCCGCGCTGGAGCAGCGCAACAAGGAGCTGGAGCAGTTTGCGTACATCGCTTCGCACGATCTGAAGTCGCCGCTGCACTCGATATCGGGACTGGTGAAGCAGTTTCGGAACCGCTATGGCGCCGCGGTGGAGGAGGTGGGGCGGCAATACCTCGACTTCATTGGCGAAGGCGTTGATAGGATGGCGCGGCTGATCGACGACCTGCTCCACTTTTCCAGAGCCAGTAACAAGGCCCTGAAGCTACAGCCCGTGGAGTTGGAGGCGGTGGTTCGGGTGCAACTGCACCACGTGGAAGCGCAGGTCCTGGCTACCGGAGCCACGGTCACGGTGGAGGCGTTGCCCGTCGTGCTCGCGGACGGCCGTTATCTGGGGCAGGTGTTTCAGAACCTGCTCTCCAACGCGTTGGCGTACCATCGGCCCGGCGTGGCGCCGGTGGTACAGATTAGCGCGACCCAAGAAGCGGGGTATTGGCGCATCGACGTGTGCGACAATGGCATCGGCATTGCGGAGGCGCACCAAGACCGCATCTTCGACATCTTCCAGCGGCTTCACACCGAGGAGGACTATCCAGGCACAGGCATCGGCCTGGCCATCTGCCAGCGCGTGGTGGAGCGGCACGGCGGCATGCTTTCGGTCACCTCGGTGCCTGGCGAAGGGTCTACGTTCAGTGTGCGGCTACCCGCAGTGGCGCAGCAGAGCGCTCGCCTGTCAGCATAGCGGTCTACGTCGCGGTAGGCCTCAAGCTGCGGTAATCCAATGGCCAAGCGTGCCGCGTTGGTCACCTCGGTCGAGGCGATAGCCGGGGGCAAGACCTGACGGGTCTTGGGGGCAGAACCTGAACCCGTTCCGTACAACGGCAGTTCGCCACGGGCCATCTCGCGCAGCTCCACCCGCAGTGCAGTCCGTGTAGCGGCATCCAGCCCAGCGAGGACAGGCTAGGCACCCGTTGCCTGCGGCATGAGGAGGATGAGAGCCAGCATGCCAGTGAGGCATCGCGCATGCAAGGTGCGGCGAGTACGATTCAGCATGCGTCTTGAGCGAAACGCGTGAGGAGAGCAGGTAAGAGCCAGTACGAGAAGCCGTTAGCTGTCGCCGGGCACGATGTAGTAGCCTTGCACCTTCCACTCACCCGCGGCCAGGTGCAGCGTGACCGTCTCAAGCACCTCAAGAGTATCGGCGGCGGTGGCGAACTGGACGAGTACGTACTCGCCAGGTGGCGCCTCAGGGAGTGCGTCGGTATACCGCGCCGTGACCAGCTGGCGCTGTGTGAGGTCAAGGCCAGCTCCTTCGGTCCCTACCTCGGCCATGACCGCCTGCATGGTTTGCACCCAGCCTTCTGCTGACATCTGCGCCTGAAAGACCCCGCCCGCCTCGTCCCAACTCGTGGCATACGCCTCTTGGTCGAGCAAGGCGAGCCACTGCAGGGCTGCCTCTGTGGCGGCTTGTTCTTTGGCGGCGTCCTCGGGCGAGGACCCACAAGCGGAAAGCACGAGCGCGCTGAGCAGAGAGGCACACAAGAGCAGTCGCATAGGGCATGGGGTTTGGTCACGCAGAAGGTACGCGATAGATCGTCAGATTTACGACCACTGATCCGTGCCAGCTGCCGCTCGTTGCTCGGCGCCCTGCCGCGTTGCCGAAAGACCGTTAGTTTACGTCGTGCTCAAGGTGGCGATGCCCAGTGAGCACTCCGTTGCGCGACGCCGTGCCTCCCGATGCCGATGCCCATGACCCGAACCCATCTCTTCTGGCTGCTGCAAGGTGCAGGGTGGGGGCTCTACTTTGGTGTCTATTACCTCAGCGTGCGGGCATACCATCCCTTCGGCGACATCGCACTGCACCAAACGCTGTTCTCAGCAGGTGTGGGACTGGCCACCTCTGCAGTGCTTCGCATGGTGCTGAGACGCCTACGGCAGCAACGATGGCCTGCTGTTGGGATGCTATCCGCGACGGTGGGCTTCGCCGTGTTTTGGGCGATGGGGTGGCATGGCATCAGCATGTGGGGGCATGAACTTCTCGATCCATTCCGGGGGACGATCACAGGGGCGCTACCTGCTGCAGTATGGTCGCCGCTGCAGCATCCGGCGGCGTACCTGGCCGTAGCGTTTGCCTGGACCTTGGCCTACACAGGTATCGTGCGATGGGAGCGTGAGCGCGCCCAGAACGAGCAGGTGCTTCAGGCCGATGCCGCCGCACAGCGCGCCCGCCTGCAAATGCTGCGCTACCAGATCAACCCGCACTTTCTGTTCAACGTGCTCGGCTCGGTGCGGGCGCTGGTTGACGAAGACGCGGCGCGGACCAAGCAGATGATCAACGAGCTCTCCGGCTTCCTGCGCTACTCGCTGCTGGACATCGAGAGCCAGACTGTTGCCCTGCGGCAGGAGGTGGAAGCGGTGGAGCACTACCTGGCCGTTGAGCAGATCCGCTTCGAGCACGACTTGGTGGCTACCGTAGCGATGGATCCCGCTGCCACCGACCATCCCATCCCCGCGTTCCTCGTGCTGCCGCTCGTCGAGAACGCGATCAAGTACGGGCAGCAGACCAGCCCGCGCCCCTTGCAAGTGACCGTCCGCGTGCGGCGGTCTGCGGCGGCGCTCCACATCGACGTGAGCAACACGGGCACCTGGATCCCTCGTGCCGAGAGCCCAGCGCTGCCCGGCAAAGGGTTCGCCAACGTCAGGCAGCGGCTAGCGCTGACCTATCCCGACCGCCATCACTTCACCACCGACACCCAGGACGGCTGGGTGCATGTCCGCATCGCGCTCTATGACCACCCCTGACGTGTACCGCGCCCTGATCATCGACGATGAGCGCCTGGCGCGCCAAGACCTCGCTGCCCTACTGGCCCAGCACAGCGACATCGAGATCGTGGCTCAGGTGGCGAGCTTGGCAGAGGCAATATTCCACATACAGACCGCTGCCCCGGATGTCATCTTTCTGGATATCCAGCTGCGCGGTGAGTCGGGCTTCGAGTTGTTCAAACGGACCGCCATCACGTGTCCTGTGGTGTTTGTAACCGCCTTCGACCGGTACGCGTTGCGCGCGTTCGAAGTGAACAGCCTGGACTATCTGCTCAAGCCGATCCAGGCGCCCCGGCTGGCCGAGTCGTTGCGACGTGTGCGGCAGCAGCGCGCCTCTGCCCCGGAGGCCAATCCCGAAGCCCTCTCGCTCGCCGACCTGTTCTTCTACGAGATCAACCGCCAGGCGCAATTCTTCCGCATCGGCGAGATTGTGTACATCGAGGCCGTGGGCGGCTATTGCCATGTGATGACTGAGCATGAGGCTGCCCCACTGCTGGTGGCGCGTGGCATCGGCGAGTGGGAGCGCTTGCTGCCCGGCGAGCACTTTGTGCGCATCCACCGGTCGTACATCGTGCAGGTGGCGTTCGTGGAGCGCCTGGAGCGGCTCCCGGCATACACCTACGCGGCGCATCTCACAACGCAGGAGGCGCCCATCCCGGTCAGCCGGCGGCGTGGCGTGGCGCTGCGCCGCCTCTTGAAGGTCTAGCCTGCGCGCTGCGCTACACCACGAGCGGTCGAGCGCGCACGGGAGCGGTCAGAAGGAGGGCGTGCCCGCTGCTAGCTTGTGACGACCGTTACACTGTGCCCTCCCTCACACCGACCTCCCTGTCAAGCCATGAAGACCGTTTTCGATCAGTCCACCACTGCACAGCTCGTCCAACGAATTATGCGCCTGTCGTCTAGCTACGTGCCGCTTTGGGGCAAGATGACGGTGTACCAGATGGTCCACCACTGCATCAAGAGCGAGCGGATGTATCTGGGGGAAGAAAGCTACAAGCGACTTTTCATCGGCCGCCTGTTCGGCCGCATGGCGCTCAATTCGCTGATGAAAGACGAGGCGCCGATGGAGAAGAATCAGCCTACCCATCCGCTGTTCAAGATGACGGGGGCGGGCGATCTGGAGCCTGCAAAGGTGCAGTGGGTGACGTTGCTGGAGCGCTATCCCACGACCTCCTCCGCAGATTATGCCGGGTTCGTTCACCCCTTCTTCGGGCACATGACCGCCGAGCAGGTCGGCCGCTACGTGTACAAACACACCGACCATCACTTGCGCCAGTTCGATGTGTAGGCCGAGCGCCTTACAAGACGCGCGTTACGTGTGGTGGTAGTGCAGGAGGTCGGCCGCCGTCGTGCTTTCTTCGAGCACATCGCCGCACTTGCGGCAGGTGAAGCGGATGCTTTTGGGACGGCCCATGCTGAGGCCCAGAAACACGCCTGACCAATAGTTGAAGCTCGGATACTGCGCCTCGGGCGAGACCCAGAAGCTGGCCCGCGTGTGCCCGCATCGGCAGGTGGGCAGGTCGGTATCGCTGGCGGCTTGCTCGAGGCGGACGTGGACGGTGATGTGGGAGCCGAGCGCTTCGTGGATGGCTAGCGTGGCGCGGCGGGCGGCCTGCTTGGCGAAAGGCGCCTCGGTATCGTCCAGCACCAGCGTCAGGCTGATGGCCTCGCCCTCAATCTGCACATCGCGGATGCGATCCATCTGCGCCAGGGTGTGGCGGTGTTGCGGCTCTTGGAGACGGGCGAGAGCGTCGAGGATCTGGTCAGGTGGCATCCAGGCTGGGGCAGAACGTGAGGCGGGCATGGGCTACGACGCCCTAGATGTGGCGTTCCACATCGTGTTACGCATTCGCGACGGCCTCCACGCAACTTTCTCGAAAGCACCCGTAGGCTCTGTCTTTAATATCTACATTTGTGGATAATATGAAAGGCAACAACCTGGGCGAGTTTGAGGAGCTGATCCTGCTCACGGTGGCCGCGCTGCACGGCGGCGCGTACGGCCTCGCCATCCAGAAGTCGCTCGCGGCCGAGACCGAGCGCAAGGTGACGTTGAGTGCCGTCCATGCGGCGTGCAACAGGCTGCAGGACAAGGGTTTTCTCTCTGCCGATTTTGGAGCGGCTACGGCGCGGCGCGGCGGCAAGCGGAAGAAGCTGTACACTGTCACCGTGCGCGGGCAGCAAGCCGTGCACGAGGCCCAGGCCCTGCGGATGCGCCTGTGGCGCCGCATCCCGCCCGGCAACCTACAGATCGACGTGTCATGGTAGACGACCCGCACACGTATCCCGACCCGCCGCGCCGCCTGACACGCCTGCTCAGCGCCCTCTGCGCCGACCGCTTCTGGGAAGAGGTCAGCGGCGACCTGCACGAGCTCTTCCTCGACGACGTGGAGGCCTACGGCGTGGCCCGCGCCAACCGCCGCTACCTGCTCAACGCCCTCCGCTACCTCACGCCCTTCTTCATCAGCCAAACCTCGACGTTCGTCGCCCTCCAACCCGCCATGCTGAAACATCACCTCAAGATCTCGACGCGCCACCTCGTGCGCCAGCGCTTCTACTCGCTCATCAACATCAGCGGCCTGGCGGTGGGCTTGGCCTGCTGCCTGATGATCGTGCTCTTCATCCGCCACGAACTGAGCTACGACCAGCAGTTTGCTGATGGCGACCGGCTCTACCGCGTCCTCGATGTCTTCGAGACGCCCGAGCGGTCGGGCATGGGCAGCGTGACCCCAACGCCCCTCGCCAGTGCGCTGGAAGCCGATTTCCCCGAGGTGGAGCAGGCCACGCGCATCGCGCCGCAGCTTTTTGAGGCCGGATCGAGCCTCGTGCGCACGGCCAACGATGCGCAGAACCGCTACGAGACGGGCTTCGTCTATGCCGATCCCAACTTCTTCGCGGTGTTCGACTTCCCGTTTGTGCAGGGTATGCCCGAGACGGCGCTGGCCGAGCCTCGGACGCTCGTTCTCACCGAGCGCAAGGCTGCCGAGCTGTTCCCTGGGCAGGACCCGGTGGGGCAGACGCTCGTGCTCAACAACACCACCGAGTCGCCCTTCACCATCACAGGCGTGCTGGCCGATCTGCCCTCGAACACGCATTTCCGCTTCGACTACCTGATGTCGATGGTGGACGTAGATGTGGCACAGATCCCGAATTGGGGCTTCTCGAACTTCGTGACGTATGCGAAGCTGCGCGAGGGCGTGGCAGCGGAGGCCTTAGACGCCAAGCTGCACGCGTTTACGCTGGCCCAGCGCGGCGAGCCCCGCCCGGGCACGTCGGCTACGTTCACGCTACAGCCCGTCCCCGACATCCACCTCTATTCGAGCGACATCTACGGCTTCTGGAGCCACGGCAACATCCAATACGTGTGGCTGTTTGGCGCCATCGCGGCGTTCATCTTGCTGATTGCGGCCATCAACTTCATGAACCTCTCCACGGCGCGGTCGGCCAACCGGGCGCGTGAGATCGGGCTGCGCAAGGTGCTGGGCTCGGTGCGGGCGCAAGTGATCGCCCAGTTCTTGGTGGAGGCCGTCGTCATCAGCGCGCTGGCGATGGGGATGGCTGTGGCCCTCGTGGCGCTGGCCTTGCCGTGGTTCAACGCCCTCGCCGACCAGTCGCTGACGCTGCCGTGGGGCGAGGCGGGCATCTACCCGATCCTGCTGGGGACAGTGGTGGCGCTGGGGCTGCTGGCAGGCGGCTATCCGGCGCTCTACCTCTCGGGCTTCCAGCCCATCCGCGTCCTGAAGGGCAGCTTGAGCAGGGGCAGCAAAAGCGGCACCCTCCGCTCAACGCTCGTCGTCTTCCAGTTTGCCACGTCGATCGTGCTGCTCATCGGCAGCTTGGTGGTGAGCCAGCAGATGGATTTCCTCCAGAACAAAGCGCTCGGCTTCGAGAAAGACCAGGTGCTCATCGTGGAAGACAGCTTCACGCTGGGCGACCAGGCCGAGGCGTTCAAGGCCGAGCTGGAGCGCATCCCCGGCGTGGAGCGCAGCACGGCCAGCAGCTTCGTCCCCGTGGATGGGTACGTGTACAACGGCGCAGGCGCCTGGGTGGAAGGGAAGGACCCTGCCGAAGATGAGATCGGCGTGGCGAAGTGGTTCGTGGATGCCGACTATGCCGAGACGCTGGGCTTGGAGCTGGTGGCGGGGCGCTTCTTCGACCCGTCCCGTCCCGGCGATGCGGAGGCCACCGTGCTCAACGAGGAAGCCGTGGCCGAATTCGGCTTCGACGATCCCATCGGGCAGCGCGTGCGCTCGTACACCCGACTCGATCCCGAGACGGGCGAGCTAATCTCGGACGCCTACACGGTCATCGGCGTCGTCAAAGACTTCCACTTCCAGTCGATGCGCGACGACATCGGCCCGCTCACGATGGTCCCCGGCCAGGGCGGGCAGGCCACGCTCGTCAAGCTGAGCACCAACGAGGTGCAGGGCACGCTCGCCCAGGTGGAGGCGCTGTGGACGCAGTTCGCGCCCGAGCAGCCGTTCCGGTACAACTTCCTGGACGAGCGGTTTGCGCAGATGTACACCTTCGAGGCGCGTGTGGGGCGCCTGTTCGGCGTCTTCACCGCCTTGGCCATGTTGGTGGCCTGCCTAGGGTTGTTTGCGCTGGCGGCCTTCATGACCGAGCAGCGGCGGCAGGAGGTGGGCATCCGCAAGGTGCTCGGCGCCTCGCTCACGCAGATCATCGTCCTCCTCACGCGCCACTTCGCCATGCTGGTGGGTATCGCCTTCGTGGTGGCCGCGCCCGTGGGCTACTTGCTGATGGACCGCTGGCTGCAGGACTTCAGCTACCACGCGCCCATATCAGCGACGGTCTTCCTCGTGGCAGGCGTCTCGGCGCTCCTCATCGCCGTCCTCACGATCAGCTACCAGGCCACGCGGGCGGCGCTGGCCAATCCAGCAGAGACGTTGCGGCAGTAGTAGACCAGACGAGCCGTGGCGTCAGTGGCCCATTTGGTGGCTACGCAGGGCGTTTCGGGACACAGCGCGGTGCGCATTACCCCGAGCCGGGTATTGTGCCCCCTGATAGGGACATGTAGTCTGCGCTCAACGTCCCACCTACTCCGTTGCTGTCATGAAATCGTTAGTCTGGCTGGCGCTGTTCAGCCTCATGGGTCTCACATCCGCTGTTGCACAAGAGCAGATCACCGTCAAACACTCGTGCAGTTACATCGGTGAGCTGCCCGACGAGACGCTGTGGAGCTTCGCTTCGGACATGGAGGCGCAGGACGCCGTGGCACGCGTGATGAACTTCACCGGGCTGCCGCAGAACTTCGACATCATGGCGGCCAACGTGCCGAACGCGGCGGCGGTGATCCGTGGCGAGCGCCGGCTGATCCTCTACAACCAGGGCTTCATGGAGCGCGTGGCCAACGCCACCAGCAACGACTGGGCGGCCATCAGCATCATGGCGCACGAGATTGGCCACCACCTCTCGGGCCATACGCTGGAGGCGGGAGGGAGCCGCCCGAAGATTGAGTTGGAGTCCGACCGCTTCTCGGGCTACGTGCTCCAGCGCATGGGCGCCAGCCTCGACGATGCGCAAGTCGCCATGCGAACGCTGGCGAGCGATGTGGGCAGCGACACACACCCGGCCAAGAGTGCTCGCCTCGCCGCGATACAAAACGGCTGGATGGCCGCGCGTGACCAGAACGGCGGCGCCGTCCGTGATCAGCAGCCCGTGACGCGCAACGACGTGCCCGTGCAGCCCACGGTGGCCGACAACAACGCATGCCCGGCAGCCCGGAGCGGCAGCGGCCCCCTCAGCGTCAGCTACAACGGCACGCTCTCCTCCAGCGACGACCAGCTCAACGACGGCGAGCACTACGATGTGTGTGGCATTGCGTTGAACCAGGGCGAGCAGGTGGTGCTCGATCTCACCTCCAACGCGTTCGACACGCATCTCTTCGTCATTTCGCCTAGTGGCGAGATCACGCAGAACGACGACTACGAGGGCTCCACCAGCCGCTCGCGCATTGAGCTCGACGCCACCGAGAGCGGCGACTGGCGCATAGGCGTCACCTCGTACGCCGGAGGCGAAACGGGCGCGTATCAGGTGAACGTGACGGCGTCATCGCAAGGCGGTGGCGGTGGGGGCTTGAGCACCCAAACCGGCACCCTCGCCGCTGGTGACACCCAGCTCAGCAGCGGCGAGTACGCCGATGCCTACACGATGAACGTAACGGCCGGGCAGCGCATCATAGTCGACCTGACCTCGTCCGAGTTCGACCCGTTCATCGTGCTTGTGGACCCCAGCGGCGAAAAGACCCAAAATGACGACTTCGAGGGTTCAGCCAGCCGCTCGCGCCTTGAGTTGACCGCTGGCACCAGCGGCGAGTGGGCCGTGGTGGTGACGAGCTACAAGCCGGGTGAAGCTGGTGCGTATACGTTACAAATGAGCCCGCCGCTCGGTGGCGGCGGCAAGGGGGGCAGCGGCGGCGGCGGCCTGCGGGGTACGCTCAGCAGCAGTGACCGCACGCTCAACAAGGGCGAATACTACGACGCCTACTACGTGACCGTAAACAAGGGCGACCGCATCCAGGCGGCGCTGACGTCGAACGACTTCGACACCTACCTCGTCGCCATGTCATCCAGCGGCGATCGGCAAGAGAACGACGATGTCGATGGCTCGAAGAACCGCTCTGAACTGGATTTTCGTGCTACCGAGGAGGGGCAATGGCGCATCTTGGTGACGTCGTACGAGGGTGGGGAGCGTGGCGCGTACAACCTGGACCTGACGCCCACGCCCACCACGGGCACGTCGGCCTCGCAAGGCTTCCGCGGCACCCTCACGTCCGACGACCGCACGCTGGACAGCGGCGAGTACTACGACGTCTACTACTTCCAAGCCGAGGCCAGGCAGACGGTCACCGTAGAGATGACGTCGAACGACTTCGACACGTACATCGTCGTGGCCGACCCGAGCGGCGGAAAGACCGATAACGACGACTTCAACGAGTCGAAGACCGTCTCGCGCCTGGAGTTGACGGCCAAGGAGGCCGGGGAGTGGCGTGTCACGGTGACGTCCTACCAAGCGGGCGAGACGGGCGCCTATCGCCTGAACGTGACCCCCCGGTAGGTAGACAGCGTCCACTTTACCTGCAGGTGGCCTTCCGCTTTGATCCCCGGAACGCCTATCTTGGGCAGCACATGGGTTGAGGCCGCATTGGCCTGAGCTCTGCTGACCTTCGACCGCCCGCTCCGCATGCACCGCTGGCTCAAACTCGCCGACTCCATCGACCGCTTTGCCGACCGGACGGGGCAGGCGGTGTACTGGCTGACGCTGGCGATGGTGCTGATCGGGGCGTTCAACGCGGTGGCGCGCTACCTGGACCGCTACACGGGCCTCGGCCTCAGCTCAAACGGCTACATCGAGGCGCAGTGGTACCTGTTCAGCCTCGTCTTCTTGCTAGCTGCCGCCTACACGCTCAGGCACGATGGACACGTGCGTGTGGACGTGCTCTACGGTCGCCTCTCTGAGCGCGGGCAGGCGTGGATCAACCTGCTCGGCACCGTACTCTTCCTGATGCCGTTCTGCATTGTGATGCTGTGGGTGTCGTGGCCGACTGTCGCCAACTCGTGGGCGGTGCTCGAAGTCTCGCCCGACCCCGGCGGCCTGCCGCGCTACCCCATCAAGACGATGATCCCCGTGGCGTTTCTGCTGCTGCTCATCCAGGCCACGTCGATGCTGATCCACCAAGTCGCCGTGCTGCGCGGCGCGCGGCCTGCCGCCGAAGAACACAGCGCCTCGGTGGACCGTTAGGAGCGCTCATTTCGCAACGCGCAAACCCGATTCCGTCCGCAGGCTATGGCAGGACACAATAAATGGTCGAAGATTAAGCGGCAGAAGGCCGTCACCGATGCCCGACGCTCCAAGGCGTGGGCGCGCATCACCCGCGACATCATGGTGGCGGCGCGCGACGGCGGGGGCGACCCGAGCATGAACGCCAAGCTGGCCCTGTCTGTGGACAAGGCCAAGAGCGAGAACATGCCGAAGGACAACATCGAGCGCGCCATCAAGCGCGGCACCGGCGAGATCGAAGGCGCCGACTACGTAGAGATGACGTACGAAGGCTACGCGCCCGGCGGCATCGCGCTCTTCATCGACGCCCTCACCGACAACACCAACCGCACCGTGGCCGACATCCGCGCCATCCTCAACAAGGCGGGCGGCAGCCTGGGGCAGAGCGGCTCGGTGGCGTTCCAGTTCAACCGCAAAGGCATCTTCGACATCCCCGCCGCCGACCACGACGAGATGGAGCTGTTCGAACTCGTGGCCGAGGCGGGCGCCGAAGACCTCGTGGCCGAAGACGACAGCTTCACCGTGACCACCGCCGTCGAAAACTTCGGCGATGTGCAGGCCGCGCTGAACGAGGCGGGCGTTGAAGTGGAAGAGGCCAGCCTCCAACAAGTTGCCATCACGACGACCGTGCTGCCGCCGAAGCAGGCCCAAAGCGTCCTCAATGTCATCGACAAGCTCGAAGAGCACCAAGACATCCAAGCCGTCTTCTCCACGCTCGACGTGGACGAGGCTACGCTGGCCGAGCTCAACGCGTAGCAGGTAACTTCTGCTACTTCTCCCATCGCCAATCCCAAACCGCCATGATTGTCCTCGGCGTTGATCCCGGCTCCCGCGTGACGGGCTACGGCGTCGTCCAGATCGTCAAAGGGCAGGAGCAGCTGGTGGAGTACGGCGTGCTCAAGCTGGATGTGCAGAAGAGCCACCAGTGGCGGCTGAAGCAGGTGTACGACCGACTGCTGGGCGTCATCGACCGCTGCTTGCCGGATGCCTGTGCGGTGGAGATGCCCGTCTACGGCAAAAACCC
This sequence comes from Bacteroidota bacterium, assembly GCA_039026435.1. Lineage (GTDB taxonomy): Bacteria > Bacteroidota > Rhodothermia > Rhodothermales > JBCCMF01 > JBCCMF01. Next base: position 4,015 of record JBCCMF010000021.1, on the reverse strand, counting down.
GCAAGCGATGCTCAAGCTGGCCCGCGTCCAAGCCGTCGCGATGCTAGCGGCGCTCAACCGCGAGATCCCCGTCGTAGAGTACACGCCGAAGGAGGTCAAGAAATCGGCCACGGGCAAGGGCAACGCCAGCAAGGAGCAGGTGTGGTACATGACCCGCGCCGTGCTCAACATCGCGGATGACGAGAAGGTGATGTTCGATGCCTCCGATGCGCTCGCCGTAGCACTCTGCCATGCGCATCGGGGCGCCAAGGGCAAAACGCCGCAGCACGACAGCTGGGACAGCTTCCTCAGCGCCAACCAGCACCGCATCATTGGGTGAGAGGACCGTGCCAGAAACCGCGCCGCTGAATTCGAGAAACAAAAAGACCCTTCGGGCAATCTTTCATCAGCCTACGCTGATCACCATTCGGTATGCCGATGTAGAGCGATTGCCACACCCTCTCTGGGAAAATGGCGTGCAATGTAACAAGGGCATCACGCCCAACTGCCCCCTCCAGGGGGCTGCCCAAAGGGCTGGGGGTGTACCCGGCTCCAACATATACACCCTCTGACCCGCCCAACGGCGGCCCATCTCCCTCAAGGGAGAAGTTTTGGTGCCCGTTACACATGTGGGGCGTATGACCAGCATTTCGCCACTGTGATTTTGCAGAACGGATATCATTGGCTTCGGGGTTTCGCCTGCGGGAAGGCAGTGGCTCACGCGTTCGGTTTCTCCACCCTACCATGCGTCGGTTCACGATGCACAAGCCACATCCCTCGCGAACACTCAAGCGATACGCTGTAGAAGAAGTGCGCGCACACCTCATCGAACACGGGATTACGCCATGAACCACCTGACGTACAAGGATTTCAAGGGCACCGCTCAATACGATGCCCGCGATCATCTTTTCCACGGCAGCGTCCTGGGGGCGCGAGCACGCGTGATATACCACGGCGAGACTGTGGCAGAGCTAGAGGCGGCGTTCAAGGAGGCCGTCGATGACTACCTCGACATGTGCGACAAGGACGGACTGGATCCACATCCTGATTACGATGGCAAAGTGCATGTCACCCCTGAGCTTCACCAGCGCATTGCCGACCGGGCAGCGGCAGCCGGGAAGTCTGTGGATGATGTGGTCGTTGAAGCAGTAGAAGCACTGCTGCTCTTGTAGACCCTGCCCGATCGCAGTTGGCGGGCGATGCATGATCCGGTCGTGACCGCGATCTCGCTTACTGGACAGATTCGTTTCCAGCAAGCTCTCCGGTCACGCGCATGCGCCTCGCTACCCTGCTCAGCCTCCTGCTCTTCACCACTGGCCCCGCCTGGGCACAGGACGGCGCACTAGACACCGCGTTCAATGGCCATGGCATCGCCACCATCGACGTAGCCGGTAGCTCGGTCTTCGCCTACGGCGGCGGCACCACGGCGTCGGGGCAGTATGTGGTGTGCGGCGACGTGTTTCTCTCAGGCCGTCCCACCACCAACGGCACGGATATGGCGTTTGCGCGCTTCAACGCCGATGGGTCGGCCGACATCAACCTTGGCACCAACGGCGTGGCGATTATCGACCTGGGCGGCAACGAGCGCGCCGACGACTGCGCGATAGATAGCAGCGGGCGTATCTACGCGGTCAGTATCAACGGCGAAGTGGGAACGCGCGATGTGATCGTAGCGCGTCTCACCGCCAGCGGAAGCCTGGACACGTCGTTCGACGGCGACGGCTGGCTGACGATCAACGGCGGCTTCTCGGAGGTCGCCAACCGCATTGTGGTCCAGCCCGATGGTAAAGTGCTTGTGGCGGGGCGCGCCGAGGACAACTTCAACAGAGGCGTGATGCTGTTTCGCCTGAACGCAGACGGTACGCTCGACACGTCGTTCGACGGCGACGGCTTCCTCCGCACGCTGATTCCCTCCAGCACCGGGTTCAATGACCTGTACGACCTCCTCGTGGACAGCAGCGGCCGGATCATGGCGGTGGGCGTCGCGTCGGGGCAGCTCTTGGTCCTCCGGTACGCGGCTAACGGAGCGCTGGATACCGGCTTTGGGTCCGGCGGCATCGCCCGCATCGACCTGCCCGGTGGATCCGATCCGGGCCACGCCATCGGAGTCGATAGCCAAGGGCGCTACCTCGTCGCCGGGTACACCAATGCCAGCAACGACCCGTACGTGCTGCGCCTGCTCAGCAATGGCACCGTGGACAGCGCGTTCAACGGGGGCAACCCGCGCGTCATCGACTGGGCGAGCAGCAACGCGTTTCCCGAGCCGCGCGTGATCGTCCAGCAAAACGACGAGGCCATCGTGGCCGGGTGGGCGCAGAACAACAGCAACCTCTTCCTGAGCCGCGTCACGACCTCAGGCGCGCTGGACACTGGCTTTGGCACCGGCGGGACGCAGACCATCGCCACAGGATTTACGTTTTACCGGATGGGCACCGCCTTCGTCGACCCAGGCAATCGGATTGCCATCATGGGGGTAGGACGGCAAAGTAACGGGACCTACGCCTATGCGGCCACGCGGCACCTGTACAGCGGCGTATCGACCACGACGGTGGATCTCGAACTGGGCAGCGCCGCGCAGGGTGAAAACCCCGAGGTGGGCACCAACGGCACGCTCGTGTTCACGCTCACCAACGGCGGTGCGCTCACGGCAACTAACGTCACGGTGGGCATCACGCTCCCCAGCGGCCTCGCCCACCAGAGCAACAGCGGCGGTTACGCCCCCGACACGGGCGAGTGGACCGTAGCCTCGCTCGCCCCCGACGCCTCGGCCACGCTGACGCTGACCGTGCAGCGCACCCAGAACGGCGCGCAGACCGTGACGGCTGAGGTCACCGCCGCCGCCCAGCCCGACTTCGACTCGACGCACAACAACGGCAACACGAGCGAGGACGACTACACGTCGCTGACCTTCGACGCGGTCTCCAGCACGTTCCGCTATGCGCTACGCCTGGACGGCGACGGAGACTATGTGGACCTGGGCTCGCGGAACCTCAGCGGATCGGCGATCACGATGGAGGCATGGGTCAACGTGGCCAGCTTCCCGGCCACCAACCAAATTGCCACGATTGTCGGGACCGAAATCTCGACGGGCAACAAGGCCATCCTGCGCATCGGCGACTTTGGGGTGGAAAGTAACCGTGTGCAGTTCGTGCTGGGCTTCGGAGGCTCCGATGCGAGGCTCGACGCCACCCTCCTCCTCTCCGCCAACACGTGGCACCATGTGGCGGGCGTGTATGACGGCAACAGCATGCGGATCTACATCGACGGTCAGGCGGCGGGCTCGGTCTCTCAGGCAGGCACCTTCAATTCGTCAGGCGATCTCCGCATCGGCCAGTCGGTGGACGGTCGCTACCTCAACGGCCAGGTCGACGAGGTGCGCATCTGGACGTCGGCGCGCTCGCAGGCCGAGATCCAGGGCGCCATGCACAGCGTGTTCGGCTCGGCGCCCACGGGGCTCGGCAACTACTGGCGGCTAGACGAGGGGATGGGCACGACGACGGCAGATGCAGGCGCCCAAGGCTGGAACGGCGACCTGCGGGGCAATGCGCAGTGGGTCGCGGGGTCCTCGCCCTTGGGCAACAGCGGCGCGTATGTGGCTGGCACCACGGCCACCACCGTGGGCACCAGCGGGCGTCAGGTGCAGGTGACGTTGGCCAACAGCCCTGCGCCCGGCGGTGGCAACACCCTCGGCGCATACACCTACGGCGCCGACACCCGCACGACGGGCGAGACCTTGCCCACGGGCGTCACCGCACGATCAGGCGTCGTCTGGGGCTTCGCCGAGCGCGGCACGGTAAGCGCCAACCTCGTGTTCGACTTCGGCGGGCTGAACGCCGTCAACAAAGCCACAGCCCGGCTGCTCAAGCGCGATACGCCGACCAGCGCGTGGGTCGATGACTCGGGCAACTGCACCTACAATGGCACCGCCAACACGTTCACCTGCACGGGCGTCACCAGCTTCAGCGAGTACAGCATCGGCGAGGCTGAGACGGCGCTGCCCGTGGAGTTGGTGGCGTTCACCGGCACGCTCGACGGC
>JBCCMF010000020.1:0-27112 GCA_039026435.1 Bacteroidota bacterium | reverse complement strand
TGGGCGCGCAGGGCGGCGTCACCAGCGGCAACATCTACCAGACGCTCGGCGCCCGCACGCGTAACAGCAGCGCTACCCGCCGCACGCTCCGCAACGACACCTACGCCACGCTCCGCCTGGGCAGCCGCTTCTTCGCCAAGCCGCTGACGGCCACCGCCTACCGCACCACGGGCTACCTCCGCTACCAAAACCCGGGCACCGACACGCTCCGCGTCGAGACCGTCCGCTGGGGCAGTCTGGTGAGGCAGGACGTAACGCTGGGGCAGCACGCGTTGCAGCTCCGCGCCGAAGGCTGGATCGACGGCGTGCGCGACTTCGCCCTCAGCGGCGATCCGCAATCCACCGCAGGCGGCGCGCTGCCCACGTTGGTGGCGAGCGCGTACGACTCGCTGGGCGTGGCCGAGGGATGGCAGGTGACGGGAAGTGCGGGCGTCTACGCGACCGCCGAGGGGGCGCTGCCGATTGGGCACCTGCGCACAACGTGGACCACTGACCGCCGCACCGTCTTTGCCGAAGCTCGCCTCACCACGCTCCCCCTCAGCCGCATGGACGTGGACGGCTTCGGGAACTCCGCCGCTCCGCTCGCCGATGCCGATCTGCCGTGGCTCCAGCAGGTGAACGGCGGCATCGAGCAGCAGCGCGGGGTGTGGTCGGTGGGGCTGGAGGGCTTCGTGCGCAACACGCTACGCGCCACCGACCTCTTTGCCACCGCCCGCGAGGATACGATGGAGGTGCTGGCGTTGGGCGAGGCGCTAGTCCAGGCCGGCGGCACGCTGCAGCTCGGCTGGCGCGCCGATGCCGAGGCGGGCTTCTACGGCCACGCCGAGGCCAGCGTCACACGAGTGCTGAACCCGTCAGCGTCGGCGCTGCATGGGCGCGTTCAGGCATCACAGCCGCTGGCGCACGGCAGCGTCACGCTGGGCTTGCGGGCGCTGCTCTTCCAAGGCGACCTGGACGTGGACCTCTTCGCCCGGTCCTACGCCTGGTCCAGCAGCCGCAGCCGCATCTTCCATCCGCACACAGGCCTCCTGGCCATCCCCACGGCCGAGGCGGAGCGGCTGGGCAGCTCAGCCACGCTCGACGTCTACGCCACGGCTGGCATCCGCACCGCCAAGCTGTTCATCGCGTACGAAAACGTGCTGGCGCGCACCACCTTCTTTCCTGGCACCTTCAATGTGCCTACGTACCCGTTCCAGGCCCGAGCCTTCCGCCTCGGCGTGTTCTGGCCCTTCACGAACTGACAGACCGTCTCTGAGAAGCGGCCTCGGAGAGGTTATCTGCCATGCAAAAGTCGACCGTCGATGAGATCCGGGCGCGTTTCGACGCCGATGTAGAGCGGTTCTCCAACCTCGACACGGGCCAGTCGAGCACGCCCGATGCGCCGTTGATGCTGGAGTTGGTCACCGAGGCAGCAGCGCGCACGACGCCGTCGGCCGCGCAGGTGCTGGACATCGGATGTGGCGCGGGCAACTACACGCTCAAGCTGCTGCAGCGCCTGCCGGAGGTAGCGGTTACGCTCGTGGATCTCAGCCAGCCGATGCTAGAGCGCGCCACGAGCCGCATCGAAGCCGCGGGCGGTGCAGTCGCCCAAACCCATGCCGCCGACATCCGCGACCTCAGGTGGGACGACGGTGCGTTCGACATCATCATGGCCTCGATGGTGCTGCACCACCTGCGGTCGCCGGGCGAGTGGGATGCGCTGCTCACACAATGCCATCGTGCGCTGAAGCCAGGCGGCGCCCTGTGGATCGCCGACCTCTTCCTCCAAGCTACCCCCGCTGTGGATGCGCTGATGTGGGCGCGCTATGGCGAATACCTGACGGCGTTCAAGGGCGAGGCCTACCGCGACCACGTCCTCGCGTACATCGAGAAAGAAGACTCGCCTGCGCCGCTGATGCAGGTGCTCGACGCGCTACGCGATGCTGGTTTTAGCACGGTAGAGCTGTTGCACAAAAATGGACTGTTCGCCGCTCTCGGAGCCATCCGCTGACGGGCGACGAACCCTCCATGCTGGCTCGATTACATGTAGCGGTCAGCGTACATCAGAAAGGCCATGCCCGAGGTAATGATCCAGAAGCCGAAGAAGGCCATGCTGGCTTTGGCGCGGGCTCTCTTGTCGAGCTGCGGGCGCTTGGGCGAGCTTTCGTCGGGCTGGCTATGCATGGAGCGGTACGCCTCGCGCGAGACGCCAGCGCTGGCATAGAGCGGGCTCTCGGGGCCGGAGCCGTAGGTGTAGAAGGTGTGACCGTCGCCGTGGGCGTTGACCTTAGGCGGAGGCGTGAACGCAGAACCTGCTGGGTAGGCTGTCGGGTAGGGCTGAGCGTGTGGCTGCGTGTAGCGTGGCATGTAGCTGGAGCTGAAGACGGCAGCACCGGCTGAGGTGGGGCGCGTGAGCGTGGGAGCGCTCGCGGATGCTAGATGATGAAGGAATGCTGACGCCTCTGTATCCGTCAAAGACTGTACCAAGCAGGGCAGTAGCACCAAAACGGCGCTCAGCGCGGTTCGCTTGGCCACAGCATCTCATCCTGAGAAGTAACGTCCCTACTTGAGAAGCGTCAGCGTGCGCGCCCGGGCCGTGGATCCGGCCTGCAAGCGGTAGACGTAAAGCCCTGCCGGGAGGTCGCCGGGCGCCCACGTGTACTCATGCACGCCCGCGCCATGCCAGCCGTCGGCGAGGCGCTCCACCTCGCGGCCGAGCAGGTCGTAGATCGTGAGGGCCACGGCCGCCGCCTCAGGCAGCGTGAAGCGCAGTGCGGTGCGGTCGCGGAATGGGTTGGGGTAGTTGGATGCCAGCTCGATGGCGAGTCCCGGCTGCTCGGCCTCCCGAGCTACAGGCTGCGCCTGCGTAAACGAAACCTCCGACACGATGAGGTCGAAGCTGCTCGGCGACTCGGTGTTGCCCTCGATGAAGAAGACGAGTTGCGTCGCCAGCTTCCCGTCAAAGCCGATGGGGCCGCTGGGCCGCTGAAATTCGTCGTACGGGATGCTGTAGCGCGTGGCCGTGGGGCGCAGCACGATCTCGTACTGGTAGCTGTCGCCCGGGAAGACCTGCTCTTGCTCAAGGCGGACGCGCATGACGCCGCGCCCCTGTGCGGTGAAGTGGAGCGTGTTGTGCGCAGAGAGGTCTACGTGGTAGCCGTTGGAGCGGAACGGGCGGTACAGGCTCACCCAGTCTACGACCTCGCCCGAGACCTGTGCGCCGCGCTCGACCTGCCGCGCATCGGCGGTGGGCGTGCGGACTTCTTCGTACGTCTCGAACCGCGAGATGGTGGCACGGCCGAAGGCATGCTGCCAGCGCGGCTCGGCCACGTAGAACCGATCCAGCACCGTGCCGTCCTTGGCCTCGATGCGAAGGGCGGCGTCGTACACGTAGCCCGTTTGCAGCGTGCGATACATGCTGTTGGGGTTGCTGGCGTCGAGGTAGAGCGGCTGCTCGAACGCCTCGCGGGTGCCACGCTCTAGCTGGCGCTGCGTGCGGGCGATCCAGCCCTTGACTACCACCGTGTCGCGCACGGCGCGTTGGCCCACGTCGATGACGACAGTGCCGCGTTCGTAGACGCCGCGCTGCACCCACACGGGTGGGATGGGCGGCGGGGCGCCGAACAGCAGCGCGAACTGCGAGCGGAGCGCCTGCGCCTCAGCAATCACCGCCGAGGCCATGTTGGTCAGCGTGGCGCGGCTGGGGCTCCAGAGCTGGATGGTGAGCACCTCACTGGTGCTGTCGGGGCGCTGGAGGAAGCCGTCTACGGTGTGCGCGGCATCCAGCATGGCCCAGTCGTCGTTGTGGTACAGCTCCAGCGAGACCGCGTGGTAGGCGCCCGCCACGCCTTGCAGCTGCGCCACGGGCAGCGTCAGGTTGCCCACGGGCAGGGTGCTCCAGCCCAGGATGCGCCCGCCGTTGAAGCGCTCGGCGAGGGCACGCGTGTAGTCGTACCGCAAGCCGCTGCGCGACCGGGCGGCGAAGTACGAGCCCCACACCGTGTCGACGGGGCTGACGAAAGCGGTGGCGCGCACCTCTGTGGCCTCGGAGATGTCGGTGAGCCATACGGGCGAGCGATCGAGCGTAGGCGTCAGGAACGGGAAGGCGGCCTCGGGCTTGAACGCGTCGAGCTCCACGCGCTGGGCCTGCGCCGCTACGGGCGCCAGCACGAGCATCAGCAGCGCCAGCGTCCACCGGGCGAGGTGCGCCCACAGCGGCCGCGCGGCCGCGTCAGGATCGGGCGTATGAGCAGCGGTGGGCATAGGCGTGGCCTCCTGGTGGATGAGCGCGGCCAACGCGGCACGGCGCGTGCTGTCCCGGGTGAGGAACGGCCACGCCGCCCGGAGCCAGGCGTCCGGTTCAGGCTGTATAGGTTGGGGTGAGTCCATGACGCACCTGCGCGAGACTACACATGGAGAACGAGTACGAAGCATATCGGCCTTTTTCGCCTTTTTTCAAGCCTGCCTGTAACATCCGCGTCCGCTCGCCACGTAAGGCGCCGTGTTGTTTAACCGTTTGCCTCACGCCCATGCGTACTGCTACTACACTCCTTGCGCTGCTCCTGTGCGCCTCGCCGCTGGTGGCCCAGACCTCGCGCACCATCAACGAAGCCTTCGACATCAGCGCCACGGGTAAAGTCAACATCGACACCTACAAAGGCAGCGTGGTGGTAGAGACGTGGACCGAGCCGCGCATCGAGATCGACATCGAGATCGTCTCCGACGAAGACGGCAGGCGCGGCGAAGAGGAGGTAGACCTGACCGAGATCCGCATCCGCACCACCAGCCGTGGAGTCTCGATGGAGACCGATTACGACGCGCTCCAGAAGAAGCGTAAAGGCCTCCAGTTTTGGAACAACAACACCAACCTGCCCGAGGTCCACTACACCATCCGCATGCCCGAAGAGGCCGAACTGCTGATCGACGATTACAAGTCGGAGATCCAGGTGGATGGGCTGCGCGGCGACCTGAACATCGACACGTACAAGAGCCGCATCGACGTAAAAGGGCACGCCGGACGGTTCTACCTCGACACGTACAAAGGCACCAGCCACATCGCCTTTGCCGATGTCACCGAGCGCATCGAGGTGGACACGTACAAGGGCGATGTCACGCTAGTGCTGCCCCGCTCGGCGGGCTTCGACCTGGACGCCGACCTGGGCCGCCGGGGCGACCTCACCTCGGCATTCCGCCTGCCCGGGCGCGACCGCGACGATAACGATGTGCGCGGCGAAGTCAATGGCGGTGGTCCCCGCCTGACGCTGGCCACCTACAAGGGCGCCTTCCGCATCGATTCCTAGGTGCCGCTGAGCAGACGCGCCCGCGGGCGCCACAAGGCATGAACGGATTCGCGCTGGCAGCGGGGCTATCGACACTGATCGCGTTCGGTGCGCACGCCGTCGTTGGCGCGCAGGAGTTCAGATCGTTTCGCCCTGCATCGTCAGCGGAGAAGCCGCGCATAGCATGGGTGCAAGGGCTGGCCGGGTGGCACTGGGTCTCGGTGGACCTGCTGGCCGCCGCCGTGCTGCTGCTCGTCATCGGCTTGACGGATCGGCTGCCTGACGAAGGCACCATCCTGATGGTGCTGAGCGGCTACTTCGCGCTGACGGGGCTGGCTTGGCTGGCTACGCTGATCGTGAGCGGACGCAGCGTGCCGAACCGCTACCTGCGCTTGGGGCAATGGCTGTTCTGCTTCACCGTGGCGGCGCTGGCCTGGCTGGCGCGGTAGCGCGAACCCGCGCATGAGGATCGGGTAAGAGGGTGCGTTACGTTTCCTTCACTTCGCCCAAGAACGATGCGCCTGCTTATCCTGCTGTTGGTTTTTCCCCTGCTCGCCTGTAGCTCGTCGGAGCCCAATGCCGACGACGATCCCAGCCTCCCCGACTTCGCCGAGATCACCACAACAAGTGGGGACTGGACGTTATCCTGGAGCGATGAGTTCGAGACGCCGGGCCTGCCCAATGAGGCGCTGTGGAACTACGAGAACGGCAAGATTCGCAACAACGAGGCGCAGTTCTACACCACCTCGCGCCGCGACAACGCCCGCGTGGAAGACGGTGACCTGATCATCACGGCACGCAAGGAAAGCTGGCTAGGCCAGGCCGACTACACCTCGGCGAGCGTCACCACGCGCAACCGCAACCACATGACCTACGGGCGCATCGAGATCCGGGCGCAGCTGCCCACGGGCAACGGCATGTGGCCTGCCCTCTGGATGCTGGGCGAGAACATCAGCGAAGTAGGCTGGCCGCTCTGTGGCGAGATCGACATCATGGAATACGTCGGCTTCGACCCGAACACGATCCACGCCAACATCCACACGCGCGCCTTCAACCACACCCAGGGCACCAACAAAGGCGACAAGATCACCGTCTCGCGCCCCTTCGACGGCTACCATGTTTACGCCGTCGAGTGGTTTGAGGACCGCATCGACTTCTACGTGGACGACGAGCCGTACTTCCGCTTCACCAAGCAGGCCGATTACGGCGTGGAGGAGTGGCCGTTCGATGCGCCGCACTACCTCATCATGAACATCGCCGTGGGCGGAAGCTGGGGCGGCCAGCAGGGCATCGACGACAGCATCTTCCCGCAGGAAATGCGCATCGACTACGTGCGCGTCTATGACGCCGCCGACTGATGCGACCGCCTCGCGCCGAGCGTGGGGCCTGCTGTTCGTGCGGCTGGTGCTCGGGCTGATCTTCGCCCGCGCCGGGTGGTTCAAGGTGTTCGAGATGGGGCCGATGGTCCACGCCGAGCAGCTGTTCCTGCCCTATGCCGAGACTACGTTCTTGCCCGCGTGGTCGCTCTGGACGATGGGCGCGCTAATCCCCGTAGTCGAACTGGCGGCGGGCGTGCTGCTGCTCGGCGGGTGGCGGGTGTTTGAGGCAGGGTTGGCATTGGGTGCCGTGCTCGTCGTGGTCACCTTCGGCCACCTGCTCACCGAACCCCTCTACGCGTTCAACAGCCACGTCATCCCCCGGTTGATGCTGCTGGCGGTGCTGCTCCTCGCGCCCGTCGGCTGGGATCGCTTCACGCTGGATCGCTTGTTGGCGCAGCGCGGGCGCTGACGAGAACGCTCACGACGCTCCTCGCCCTGGGAAGCCCTGCGGAGCGCGTGCGGTGGCCTAGGCCAGCCAGTTACACATCGAACGTATAGGTGTACTTGAACACGACGGTGCGGGCGTCGGAGAGGGGAATGGCGAGGTCGCGCCCGGAGCGGGCGGTGTTGAGGCCTTCGTTGTAGACCAGCCACAGGTCGTTGCCCTCGCGGAAGTTGTAGCGAAAGCGCACGTTGGCCGAGATGAGATCGGCGATGTTGCTGTACTGGACGAAGGTGCTGAGCGAGACCTTGGTGTTGAGGGCCGTCTGCGCACGGAAGCGCACGATGTGGGCGTCGAAGCCGTTGTCGCGGTCCGGGAAGCGGACGAGGTTGAGGCTGTACTCGGTGCTCAGCTCCAGATGCGGCGACACGTTCCAGCGCGGCCCCACGCCTGCGTCTAGGCGCCAGCCGTCGTAGAACGTTTGGATGCCGCCCTCAAACTCGGTGCGGAAGAGGAGCCCGTTGGCCATCCCGTAGCCAAATTCCAACGCCGAGAACCAGTAGCCGCCAATGGGCACCTCGGTGTCGTCGGGGAATTCTAGCGGCTCGCGCAGGTCCTCGTAGCGCACGGTGTACTCGACGCCGAAGCCCGCGCCGTTCTTGTAGTCTATCTCCAGCCCGGTGCCCGCCCGCACGGACTCGACGCTGCCATCGCCGTTGCGCGTGGCCACGATGCCGAAGACATCCGGCGTGGTCTGGCGTAACGGCGACGCCTCACTGTTGAAGTGGCCGTAACCCAGCCGCAGGAACGACTGCGTGAAGTCGGTGCGGGTGACGAAGCCCATGCCCGGGTTGTAGTCGGCGCCCGAGCGCGTGATGCCGCTGTTGAAGGCGAAGCCTTCCTGCCGCTGCCGCTGGAACTGCACGCGGAAGACGCTGGCATCGACGAAGTTGAACGCGTCGTTGGCTTGCTCAGCCGTCTGGCCCCACTTCATCACGAGGAAGTCGTCGCCCCGGAGGTTGAGCGTGGCGTCGGCGCCGTAGGTGAGGTTGTAGCTGCCGTCGCCGCCGAGGCGGCTGGTGAAGATGCCGCCCGCGTACGAGACGGGATTGAGCACGCGCCGGCGCAGGCGCAGCACGCCGAAGTTCTCGGCAGGCAGGGCGTCGCTGCTGGCGGTTTGCATGTCGAGCAGGCCCACGTCCCAGTCGCCGATGCGCCCCACCATGCGCGTGCCGCCCAGGATGCGGACGGGCGCGTTGTCGTCGTCCAGCCCGATGCGGCGGCTGAAGAAGAGGCGGTCGTTGCGGCCCGTCTGGAACGCGAAGATGCCGGCGCGCTCTTGGAAGAACTGCCGCTTCTCGGGTTGGAAGAGCGAGAAGCGCGTGAGGTTGACCTGCTGGTCGTCGGCCTCGACCTGCGCGAAGTCGGTGTTGACCGTGACGTCGAGCGTGAGGTTGCTGGTGACGTTGTACTTCACGTCGAGCCCGACGTCGCGCTGCGTACTGCTGCTGAAGACGTAGGCGGTCTCGTCGGTGTTGAGCTCGTTGAGCGACCCCAGCCCGCCCGACACGTACGGCGTGAGGTAGAGCGGGCGGCGGCTGCGCACGTCCTTCAGGCGCACGTCCTGCATCTGCGACGGCTTGGCGAAGCCGAGGTTGTAGTCCGGCGAGACGGCGGGGTACATGTGCCGCTCGTTGGCGGTGGCGATGAAGCGGTACACGCTCATGCCCATCGTCACCTCGTCGCCTGTGTTTTGGAAGCCGAGGCTGGAGTACGGGATGCGCATCTCGGCGAACCAGCCCTCGTCGTTTTGCACCACGGCGGCATCCCAATAGGTGTTCCAGCTGGAGTTGACGACCCCGCCAAACGGACTGCCGCCGCCGCTGTTGCCGTCGTTAGACACGGCCAAGTCGAAGCGCGTACCCTCGGGGTTGACGAAGAACCACAGCGCGTTCTCGTTGTCGTTGAACGTGTCGAGCACGATAGCGAACACGTCGTCGCCGCTGTAGCGGTCGCGGTAGAGCGAGTTGCCGCGCATGCTGGCGGTCGTCTTGCAATAGAGCTGCCCCGCCACGTACAGGAAGTTGTCGTCGTACGCGACCTTGATCTCCGTCCGCTCGGTTGGCTCCGCGCCAAAGACGGGTTCGTAGGTGGTGAGCGGCAGCGCGTCAATGGCTGACCACGCCGCCTCGTCGCTCATCCCGTCGATCTGGACGGCCTTACCATCCATTCGGGGGAGATCTACGACAGATTGGGCGTGCGCCGAGACCGCGCCGAAGATCAGAGAAGCGAGAAGGAGTCCGCGCAGCATATGCACGACCGCATTGGGTAGGCGAGAGTGTCAGCAATCGCACAAGGATACGGCGCTCAAACCAGACCCACAGGGGCTCTCCGGTTAGTTTTCTTGGAAGGCCGACCGTAGTTGCTGAGCGTGGACTGTGAGGGGAACTGTGTGCTAGTCCGTGCCCAGCGCAAAGCGGTCGCGGAGGTCTTGCACGTAGAGACCTAACGTGTTGCGCAGCTCGTAGAGCGCTTCGTAGGGCACGGCTTCGGCTGGTGCAAGACGGCGGCGTAGGGACGAGAGCAGGCGGAGACCCGCGTTGGCGTCGCGGAGGGCGCGCTTGGCGAAGGCGATGTGCCCGCCCAGCAGGTCGCGCTCGTAGCCCAGGTGCAGCCCGCGCCCGATGTTGGCGCGCACGTCGGTGAGGTGGGAGTAGAGTTGGACGAAGCTGCTGTCCTTGACGGTTTGCGGCAGCCCGTTCGCCCACCCCAGCAGCGCATCGACGGTGGTCTGGACGGTGTAGTAGATCGGCTCGGTGGGGATGTCCGGGTCGTCGTCCAAGCGAGAGAAGGGGCCGGACTCATGCGCCTCGCGCTCGTCGTCGTCGTAGAGGAAGGCCAGCGGCGCCTCGGACGGTGACCAGCCCTGCTGCCGCAGGAAGTCGAGCAGGTGGCCGCGCCAGCGGCGGTATGCGTCGCGTCGCTCGCGGTGGGGGGGCGGATGCTGCGCCATGAAGGTGTACATCCACTCGGTGTAGCGCTCCAAGCGCTTGTCGCGGGCGGTCAAGAACCGCTCCCACTGGTGCTCATCCCAGAGGTCGTGCTGCATGGCCTTAGGCGGAGGGTAGTCGGAGGAGACGTGCGCTGTACGAACGTGCTCAAGAGACGTTCGGCGGCGAACCGTTTTGTACCAATCCTGCCGAAAATCCTACCCGATGCCGAGGGAAAATGCTGCCCAAACGCCGTTAGCCCCTTCGCAAATCCAGCAAAGGGGCACGTTTAAGGCTTGGCAGATGGTTTGCGGAGACGCTACGGCGAATCCAACCAAGCAGGTGTAGTATGCTGCTTCGACTCCAGAACAGTTTTACCGCGATGGATCAGGCGGTGCGCCATCAGGAGCGCATCGCGAACAACCTCGCCAATGCCAACACGAACGGGTATCGGCGGGACCGCGTGTTTGTTGAAGTCCTGAACGAAGAAATCGACGCCGAGCAGGCGCCGACGAGCACGCGTCAGGCGGGCCAGTGGCGCGAAGACACCACGGGCGCCTACCAAGAGACGGGCAACCCGTACGACTTCGCCGTCGAGGGCGACGGCTTCTTCGTGGTCAGCACCGACGAGGGCGAGCCGCGCTACACGCGGGCTGGTCACTTCGTCGTCGATGGCGAAGGCACGCTCCGCACCCCACAGGGCCTAGTGGTAGAAGGCCAGGATGGCCCTATCGAACTGGGCCCGAACGATCCGCCGCCCGTCGTCAACCAGGACGGTACGCTGATGGTCAACGGCGCCGAGGTGGGCAAGCTGCGCCTCGTCAACTTCGACGATCCGCAGGCGCTCGACCGGCTGGATGGCACGCTCTTCACTGCGCAGGCCGAGCCCGAGGGCCTGGAGTTTGGGCAGGTGCGCCAAGGCTTCCTCGAAGGCAGCAACGTCAACGTCGTCTCCGAGATGAGCGACATGATCTCGCACCTGCGCCTCTTCGAGACGCACCAGAAGCTGATGCAAACCCTCGATGGCAAGCTCGACCGTGTCACCCGCGACCTCGGCCGCTTCTAGCTGGCTGGTTCGTAGCGTCGTCTGGCTGGACGACGCCTCCACACCCCGACACTTTCCCACGACGATACTCCCATGCTCCGATCCCTTCACACCGCCGCGCTCGGCATGAGCACGCAGCAGGCGGGCGTAGACAACACGGCGAACAACCTCGCCAACGCCAATACGACGGGCTTCAAGCGCAGCACCATCGTGTTTCAGGACCTGCTGTACCAGAACATTCAGACGCCCGCCATTGGGGCGGCGCAGGGCGGGGCACCTCCGGCCAACCTGCAGATGGGTCACGGCGCCACGGCGGTAGCCACGGTGCGCAACTTCACGCAGGGCGGCTTCACCGAGACGGGCAATAGCTTCGACATCGCCATCAACGGCGACGGCTTCCTGCAGGTGAGCACGCCCGATGGCGAGATCCAGTACACCCGTGATGGCACGCTCACGCTCAGCCCCGAAGGCTCGATCATCACACAGATGGGCCTGCCCGTCGAGCCCGACATCAGCGTGCCGCAGGAGGCTAGCGAACTCATCATCACCCAAGATGGCTTGGTTCGCGCCCGCATCCAGGGGCAGAGCGACATGGTCGACCTCGGCCAGCTCGAGCTGGCGCGCTTCCCCAACTCGGCAGGCCTCGACTCGGTGGGCAACAACCTGTACACGCAGACCGAAGCCAGCGGCGAGCCGACCATCGGGGCGCCCGGCCAAGAGGGCATGGGCAGCATCCGGCAGGGCTTCCTCGAAGGCTCGAACGTGGACGTGGTCCAGGAGATGGTGGCGCTGATCGCCGCGCAGCGCGCCTATGAGATCAACTCGAAGGTGGTCACCACCAGCGAGGAGATGATGCAGATGTCGAACAGCATGAAGCGCTAACTGACCTGATGCTGCTCGCCCTCGCCATATCGCTGTTACTTGCCGCGCCCGACGCTGAGCAGGCCGTCGAGCACGCCGCCACGGTCTACCTCGCTGCGCACTACCCCGCCGACGCGCATCGCCTGACTGTGGAGGTGCGGCGCATGGGGGGCGATGTGATAGACGGCGCCGACCTCGACGTGCGCTTCAAAGCCTTTGCTGCCGAGCTGCCGAAGGGCCGCACGCAGGTGGAGGTCTGGCAAGGCCGTGAGAAGACGGGCTGGGCGCTGCTTTATGTGACCCACTACGACTCGGTGCTGGTGGCGGGCGCCACGCTCAAGCGCGACGCGCCCGTAGATCCCGCCGATGTGCAAGTAGCCTGGATGGATGTGACGCGCTTCAACGGTGAGCCCATGCGCCCCGCCGACCTTACCAACTTTGCCGAAGCCTTCGCCACGCGCCGCATCAACGCCGGCCGCGCGCTGCGCCGCGACGACCTGCGCGAAGCCTTCGCTGTCGACCTTGGCGCCACCGTCGTCATGCGCTACGAGCGCAACGGCTTCCGCTTCGACCTCAGCGGCAAAGCGCGCCAGCGCGGCGCCGTCGGCGACACCATCAAGCTGTACGTGGAGGACACCGATGTGACCTACCGCGTCCGCCTGACTTCGCCCGGCCGGGCCGTCTGGCTCGAAACCTTGTGAGACTGAGACCGCGAGCTATGCAAGCGCACCTTTTGACCATACCCCTCAAGTCCAGCGTGACGGGCTCCCTCTCCTTGCTAGGAGAGGGCTGGGGTGAGGTAGATCAGCCTTGGTGCCATCCGATTTCGGACCTCACCCTGTCCTTCTCCTCCCTAGGAGAGGGGACGTCGCGAAGAGCTTGGTCGTCAAACCGTGCATGGCAAATTTCAAGAATACCTGTAACCACCCCGTAGCGTCGCCTGGCCGGGCGCCGCCCACCGCAAACGAATCAAACCCCACACTCCCGATGAGAGCTTTCCTTTGGATCGCGCTGTTGTTCATCACCGCCGCCCCACTCCACGCCCAGTCGTTGTTCTCCGACTTCAAAGCCCATCACATAGGCGATGTGATCACCATCCGCCTGGCCGAGCGCACGTCGGCGCAGCGGGCGAGCGGTTGGGACAACCAGTCGAGCGCCAACACGTCGGGCAACGGTACGGTCAACGGCGGCACGATCAACGGCACGTTCGGCGTCAACAGCCAGTTCGCCTCCGATGCCTCCAACGCCAACTCGTCGGTGCAGAGCGACTTGCTGCGCGGCATCATGACAGCCCGCATCGTCGAGGTCGATTCGACGGGCAGCTTGGTCATCGAAGGCACGCGCAGCCTCAACGTGAACGGCGAGACGCACAAGATGCAGGTGCAGGGCGTGGCCCGCGCCCGCGACATCACGCGCGAGAACAGCATCTTCTCGTACCAGCTGGCCAACGCCACCATCGTCTACAAGCGCGATGGTTTTGGCAAGCGCCGCTTCAAGCCCGGCTTCTTCGGCCGCGTGGCTGGCGTGGCGCTGCTGGGCGCCGCCGTGCTCTTCGCCGCGCAATAACCACCAACCTTCAATGTTGTCATCCCGAGCGGAGCCGAGGGATCTCCCGCGGTTACGCTTTGCTAGACTCCAAAGTGGGAGATCCCTCGGCTCTGGCCTGCGGCCTCCGCTCGGGATGACATGATTATTCGATGTGCTAATGCCCAACGCTATGAAACGACTACCTCTACTCCTCGCTATCCTCCTGTTGGCGGTGCCGGGCTATGCCCAAGATCCTGCCGCAGACGGCAACCCCGCCGAGGCGGATACGCGCCTGAAAGACCTCGTGATGATCGAGGGCATGGCACCCGTTCAGCTGGTGGGCTATGGCCTCGTGGTGGGGCTAGACCGCACGGGCGACCGGGCGAGGGGCACACGCGGCGCGGCGTTTACCATCCAGAGCATCACCAGCATGTTGGAGAACTTCGGCGTGACGGTCGATGCGGCGCAGCTCTCGTCGCGCAACGCGGCGGCGGTGATGATCACGGCACAGCTCGATCCGTACAGCGGCGCCGGGACGCAGCTCGACGTCACCGTGTCGTCGCTGGGCGATGCGCGGTCGCTCTCGGGCGGTATTCTCTTGCAGACGCCGCTCATCAACCCGCTCACCTGTAACGTGCAAGCCATCCAACAGTGCGACGTGTTCGCGATGGCGCAAGGGTCGGTCTCTACGGGCTCGGTGCTCGCGGCCACGAGTGGTGCCAGCGTCCAGGTCAACCACACCAACACGGGCCGCGTCCCGAATGGCGCCACGGTACAGAAGGGGCTCGACCTCGACATGAGCCGCGCTGAGACGCTGCGCATCCTGCTCAACGACCCCGACTTCACCAACGCCATCCGCATCGCCGACGCCATCAACGCGCAGTACGCCGATGCCGCGGTGGTCGATCACGCCGGGCGCCTCAGCGTGGATGTGCCCGATCAGGCCAACGGCGCCGCACGCTTCATGGCGGCCCTGGAGGACCTCAGCATCAGCGTAGACATCCCCGCGCGCATCGTCATCAACGAGCGGACTGGCACGATTGTCGCAGGAGGCGGGGTCAGGATCAACGAAGTGATGATAACCTACGGAAGTTTAGTGATTTCCACGCAAAACGACCCGCTCATCTCACAACCGAACCCACTCGGGCAAGGTGAGACGACCGTCGCCAATGTGGGCACCGCAAACATCTCGGAGGAAGCCACACGCTCGGTGGTCCTACAACCCAACACGAGTGTGAACGAACTGGCCGCGGCGCTTAACGACCTCGGCCTGACCTCCCGCGACGTGATCGCCATCTTCCAAAACATCGACCGGGCCGGGGCGCTGCAAGGCGAACTGGTGATTCTGTGAGGCCCGCTATGATCTCACGACTTCAGCCGTCGATGATCGCCGCGCTTCCGCAGACCTCTGCCGGGAGTCCCTCGAACGACCGGGCGACGAACATGGAAGAGGCGGCCGCGCAGTTTGAGGAGGTGCTGGTGAAGCAGTTCGTTCAGACGATGACCAAAGACTTATTCAAGAACTCCCTGAGCGGCGAGAACGGGCCGGGGTGGATTGAGAGCCAGAGTGAAATGCAGTCGGATGTTCTGGCCGATATCCTGACCCAGCGCCTCGTCGAGGACGGGACCTTCAACATGCGCGAGCTGCTGCTGAAGCAGTGGAAGCAGCAAGGCTACCGCGACGCTGGCGACGAGCCCGTGCCCGAGCCTATGCCCACCACCGACGCCCAGATCGCGCCTGCCACCCCACATGTGTAGTTTCCCATGCCATCCGACGCACCCCACGCGGCTCGTAGCGCCCACACGCTCACAGCCCTCCTGACCGAAGAGCACACGCTGCTCACCCATCTCGACGCCGCCTTCCGGGCGCAGATTGACGCCGTGAAAGCGCGGCGGCACGACGCGCTAGACGACGCCACCATCCGCATCACCGAGCTGGTGCAGGTGCTGCGCGGCAAGCAGGTGGCCCGCGCCACCGTCACCGCCGACCTCGCCGAAGGCGTGGGGCTCGACGCGGCAATGGGCTTGCCCGCCTTGATTGAGGCCGTGCGCCGCCACGATGCGGCCGAAGCGCAGGCGCTACGCCAGGCGCGGCACGCCGTCAAAGACCAGGCGAAGCAGACCGAAGCACGCGGCGAGCAAGCCGAGTTCATGATCCAGTACGCGGTCAACTTGGGCCAAGAGATGATGGCGATGGCGCGCGGCGAGCAGGCCGAGGGGCGCGTCTACAACGCACATGGCCGCGCGGGCTACGTGCAGACTCCATCTTCCATCGTCAACCACGCGGCATGAGCATCCATCAGCTCTTCGAAATCAGCCGCCGCTCGCTGCGCGCCATCGATGCGCAGATGAACGTAGCGGGGCAGAACGTAGCCAACGAGAATGTAGAGGGCTTCTCGCGCCGTCGTGCCGTGCTGAGCCCCAACAGCGTGGACCGCTCCGGCATCCACACGGGCACGCTCGGCGTGTTCAACGGCCTGGGCGTCTCGGTCACAGGCTTCGAGCGCATGCGCGACAGCATGCTGGCCGACGCCGCCCGCCACGCCGACACCAGCCGCTCGGCGGCGGACCAGACGCAGCAGCTCCTCTCGCAGCTCGAAGGCGTGATGCCGGGCGAGGGCACGGGCTCCATCAACGCCGTCCTCGACCAGTTCTTCAACGCCTGGAGCGACCTCGCCAATAACCCAAACGACAACGGCGTGCGCGCCACCGTGCGCGGCCAAGCCCAGACGCTGGCCGCCACGCTGAACCACAGCGCGCGCCAGCTCGAATCGCTGGAGACGCAGTCGATGGCGCGCCTGACCGACCAAGTGGACGACGCCAACGAACTGCTCGGCCGCCTCGCCGACCTCAACGGTCACATCGACGCCGCGCGCGCGGCCGGGCTGCCCGACCTGGCTGCCGAAGACGAGCGCGACCGCCTGGTGCGCGAGCTGGGGCAGTTCGTCCCGGTCGAGATCGAGCCGAAGACCAGTGGCTACAGCCTCACCGTGGGCGGCATGAACGTGCTCTCGGGCGATGACGTCACCGCCTTCCGCATCGACACGGCGGGCGCCACGCCGCAGGTCATGTTCGGCGATACGGGCGTAGCGTTCGCTCCCAAAGACGACGGCGGCCAACTCGGCGCGCTCGTCCGATTCTTCGCCGATGGGCTGACCGAGGCGCAGACGATGCTCGACACGCTGGCCAGCACCATCGTCACCGAGGTCAACGCGCTGCACCAGACGGGCTTCGGCCTGGACGGCACCAACGGGCGCGACTTTTTCGACCCTACGGGCGTCACCGCCGCCAACATCGCCCTCGACGCCGACATCCTAGCCGACCTCGCCCACATCGGCATCGCCAACGCCACCGACGCGCCCGGCGACAACACCATCGCCCTGCAAATCGCCGACCTGCGTGCCGCCGAACTGTTCAACGGCGGTACGGACACGGCCGAAGACTTCACCATCAACTATTTCTCGGCCCTCGGCGGCCGGATCGAGCACGCGCAGGAACGCTTGGTGCAGCAGGAGGACGCCATGATCCACCTCGACGCGATGGAGCAAGGCATTTCGGGCGTCTCGGTGGAGGAGGAGATGACTAACCTCATCCAGCTGCAGCAATCCTACGGCGCTGCCGCCCGGGTCCTCAACTCCGCCCAGTCCATGTTCGACACGCTCCTGGCGATCTAATCCCCCTCCACCGAATAACCCCTCCACCCCATGCGTATCTCCCCACACACGCGACAGCTTAGCCTCCAGCGGGCCTACATCGACCAAGCGCTCGGCGCACGACACAACGACGTGGCGCGGCTGCAGGAGCAGCTCACCAGTGGCCAGGTCTACACCCGGGCCTCCGATGACGCCGCCAGCTATGCGTTGGGCGAGAAGACGGAGGTGTTGCAGGCGCGCTACGGCCAGTACCAGCGCTCCATAGAGTCGGCGCAGCTGTGGGTGAACCACACGCAGGACCACCTCAACACCATCGCCGACCGCCTCACCGAGGTCTACGAGCGCAGCATCCAGTACGCCAACGCCACCGTCGATCCCGATGCCCGAGAGGCGGGGGCGACCGCGTTAGAAGCCATCTATGCCGACGTCATTGACCTGATGAACGTGAAGGTGGGGCCAAACTACCTGTTCGCTGGTACGGCCTCGCGCACGCAGCCGTTTGAAGACACGGGCGCCGGGATGGCCTACCAAGGCAACAACGGCACGCGCACGCGCCAGATCGGCCCGGGCGTGACGCTCGACATCGGCGTGACGGGCGCCCAGGTGAACGACACGGGCGCAGGCTTCACCGTCATCGAAGCCATGCAAGGCGCCATCGACACGCTCCGCGCTGGGGGCAACATGGACGTCGCCATCGAGCAACTCACCACCGCCCGCGACCACGTGGTGAGCAGAGGCGCCGAGGTGGGTAGCGTAGCCAATCGTCTAGACACGGCCTATAACCAGCTCTCCAGCGCCAACCTGAGCCTGGAGGAGCAGCGCTCCGCCCTGCAAGACGCCGACTATGCCGAGGTCATCACCGAATTCCAGCGCGCCCAGACCGGCCTGCAAGCCGCCCTCCAGGTGAGCGCCCAGACCATGCGCGTCTCGCTACTGGATTACCTGCGGTAGGTCGGTTTGGCTTGAGTTTGTGCAGGCGTTTCGCCTATCGTTAGGGGACTGTTCGTGCCGCTAGCCCGTACGCGTCCCATGACTCAGCAGACCGATTGCCGTACTTGCGCATCCCGTTCATGGTTGGCCCTCGTGCGGCCTATCGCCGCCGTGTTTACGCTGTTGGGAGGCCTCGTACCCTTCGCGTCAGCGCAGGAGGTGCTGCCGGGCACCCGCGATGCCTGGCTTTGGCCGTTCACGCCCACCTCCATCTGGAACCACCCCATTGGTGCCGACGCCGTCTACGAACCCGCCAACCTGCGCAGGGCGTCCAACGTGGGCGTGGACACGCAGCACATCATGGAACTGAGCGCCAGCGATCCGCTGCGTCCGGCGCTGGGGACGACCGCGTTTGGTCCGGGCCGATGCAACGGGACGGAGCAGATCGGCGTCAGCCTCAACATCCCGGATGAGTGGCTCGTGCCGGATGCGGGCAACAGCCCGTACGGCGGGACGCCCAACAGCAACTTCGCCTTCCGCCTCCCCGACTCCGACACGGTCTTCGAGGGCTCGCTCGTCTCGCGCTGTGTAGCGGGCGGCCCCGTTTATCTGCCCGACTGGATGCGGTGGCCCAACAACCGCTGGCACCAAGACCTGCGCGGCGATGGCTTTGACGGCGGCGGGCAAGGGGCGTCGCGGATGTCGGCGCTGGGCGGCACGCTGCGGATGGGCGAGTTGGTGGGCACCGACCCGATCCGCCACGTGATCAAGGTCAACCCGTGGTGCGAGCGCGACTGCTACTACTCGAACGATCTGCCAGGCTTCAAGTGGCCCGCCCGCAGCGCGGACAACTACGCGCCCGGCGGCTACCGAGGTACCGATCCGAACCTCGTGATGGGCACGCTCCTCGCCATCCCGCCCGGTATCACCGAAGCCTCGCTCGGGTTGCAGACCGAGGCCGGGCGCAAGCTCTTCTTCGCGATGCAGAACTACGGCGTCTACTTCACCGAAGACGCCGCGTGGGACGTTTGGGACCTCATCGTGGAGCGCGATGCCGAGATCGAGTTTGAGCAGGTCTACGGCTTCAGCATGAAGAGCACGCGGTGGCGCGACGAGATCAACAGGCTGATGCAGGCTTTGCATGTGGTTACCAACAACAGCCCGACCAGCATCGGCGGCGGCGGCGCGCTACGGCAGCCGCTGGCCCCCGCCTTCGCCGACCGCAGCGCGACAGACGTCGAGACGCCGGAGACGCCACGCGTCAAAGACCTGGACGTGACCGCCTACCCCAACCCGCTCGCAGGCAACACGCTGTACCTGAGCCAGCCCGCCGATGTGGAGGTGTACACCGTGACGGGCGTTCGCGTCACGCAAGGCGAACATGTATCCTCGGTCGATCTGGGCGACGCCGCCCCTGGGCTTTACCTGCTACGAGTCACCACGCCGCAGGGTATCAAGCATCTGCCCGTCATCAAACGCTGAGAAGCGGCAGCGCGCAAGGCCAGCGGCAGCTACGATACCGCCGGGCGCGGCGCAACGGGTGCTGGCACGGCGGCTCCGTCGCCATCGCCGGAGATGGTGCTCGTCAGCGCATCGGGTTTGAGGCGCTTGGCGGTCCAGATGAGCACCACGCCCATCAGCACGAAGCCGAGGTCGATGGTGAGGATGCCCCACCAGCCGTTGCTCGCGGCAATCCACGGCCAGGCATCACCAAACACGCCGCTGGCGATGGGGACGAGCAGGCTCAACACGCCCGCCGCCCACAGTTGCCACCGCGCCGCCCAGATCGCCGTCGGCCCGGCAAACGCAGCCAGGATCAGTGCGCCCCAGGTGCCGAAGAGCGCCACATGCTCCCACGTCTTCAGCCCTTCCATGTCGATGGGCAGGAGCTGTGTGGTGAGGAACAGCACGGGCACGGCCAGGACGAGACCACACCCCACGCCTACGGTCAGGCGAGCGAGGAAGCGGTGCAGCTTGGGCGTGGCGCGCGGGTCCTTGGGCCGCCGCACGAGCACCCACAGGATGTTGCCCGTGAGGACGACGGCAGCGGTGGCCAGCGCCAGCAGGAAGTAGAGGATCTTGGCCAGCGGCGCCCACGTGCCAAGGCGGGCATAGTGCAGGTTGGTGATCGCCGACGTGGTGCCGCCCAGCGGCGTGGCGCCTGTGGGATCGTTGGCCACCAGCAACTCGGCCGTAGAGCCCTTCAGGATGGCGCGTGGTGCAGCGGTGATGGTGTTCGTCGCATCGCCGTAGATATCAGCGATGGCGTTCTCGTCGCCGTAGCCGTGGATGGTGATGGTTGTGACCTCCACGGTGCCATCGCCCCATGTGCTCGGGAGCGCGGCCTCGTAATCGGCGAAGGAGAGCATCGGGGCCTCCACGCCTGTGGGCTCATGCTCGGGCACCTCCATGTCGTAGACGAGGCCCAGCGCGGCTTCGGCATCGCCCTCGAAGACGACGATCACTGTGGGCGCCAGCAGGATGATGAGCAGCGCCAAGAACGCACCCGTGATGGCATACATCGCCGCGAAGGGTAGCCCGATGAGGCCAAGCACCGTGTGGGCATCGGCCAGTGCCGAGCGCAGCTTCATCTTGGGCCGGAACGTGTGCCAGTCCTTGGGCAGCTTGCGCAGGTGGATGAGCACGCCACTCACGACGGCCAGCAGGAAGAACACGGCGATCAACCCCGCAATGATTTGCCCCCAAAACCCGGCCTGCGCAAAGAAGTGGAGGCGGTAGAGCATGTTCGAGAGCGCACTCCGCCCGAGCGACTCGCCGACGGGCACATCGAAGGATTGCCCAGTCTCGGCGTTGATGACGGCCTGCACGAACCGCGTCGTATCGCCCTCGGGTGTCTGGTAGCGCAGGTAGTAGTAGGAACGCTCGTGGAAAGGGTAGGTCAGCGTGACGTCCTTGGCAGGCGCGGGCGGAAACTCGGCGAAGAACGGCGCCACGACCTCATCGGGCGTGACGCGTGTCTCCGTGGCGCGCAGGGCAGGGTCAGCCCAGGTGTGTAACTCGCCGCGATAGAGGGCGAAGGCGCCCGCGTAGAAGATGACGAAGAGCCCAAGCCCAATCAGGATGCCCGTGACCGAGTGGGTATCCCACAAGAGCTTGAACGGACGCGGCCCCACCAGCTTGCCGCTCTTCTTGGGCGCAGGCGACGGCTTGGGCGAGGCGGGGGGCTGCTTCGCGGCGCGTTGAGGGCGGCTGAGGGTCTCCATCGGGGGCGGGTCAGATAAAGTACGCGATTGCAGTAATGCCCGCGAGCACGAGCGATGTGCCACCCACGCGCAGCCAGGCGCCGCGCCCACTCGGGGCGAGTACGGCCCACACGACAAAGCCGGTCCACACCGGCATCGACACGACGACGCTGATGGCCACGGCCACGCCGATGGGTATGCCGAGGTCGGGGAGGACCGTTCCGACGGCGAGCCCGAACAGGATGAAGCCGACAAGGCCGCCAAAGAAGGCCGCCGTGGCTTTGCCCCAGGCTTCACCGCGGGTCCAATCGTGTTTCATAGCGCTGTCAGGGCGATGCGACTAGGATGGCGGACGGGTGGGGGGGAGCTTGGGCTTGCTCGCGGAGGCTCCAGGAGGTGGCGGCCCTACTACGGGTCTACCTGCTGCAGGTTTTCCGGGCGGTGCGCCAGGGGGACGGCTTCCCGGAGGACCAGCGGCAGGCTTACCAACGGGTTTGCTTCCGGGCGGTCCGATGGCGGGCTTTCCAACAGGTCGGCTACTAGGCGGCCCTGCTCTGGGCGGTCCAGCGGCGGGTAACCCTACGGAAGGCGGTCCAGCAGGCGCAGGGCGCTTGGTGCGCGGCGTTCTCGTGCGCTCGGTCTGTTCAGTCTCTGGCAGCACGAACGGCCCGGCCAGCGCCAGCACGGTGCCCACGGCCATCATCACCGTCAGCACCAGCACGGGCCCCACCGCCGACTGTGTGGCGACGATCGACACGGCGAGGGCGACCACGGTCAGCACGACGCCTGCGAGGAGCAGCACGCGCGGCGGGCCAATCGCCTTGGACTGGCGGCCGGGCGCGCCGAGGTAGAACGCCCCGTAGGCAGCCACAGCAAGCAGGATGTAAACGACGCCGAGCATGGGCGGACCGTCTCTAGAGTTTGACGTCGAGGCTGAGGCCGAGCACCCGCGCCTCGCGGATGTTGGCGTCGATGCCGCCTGCGATGTTGATGAAGCGGCGGTCGGTCACGAGCGTGTCGAACACGTTACGTGCGAACGCGGTCAGGCGCAACTCGGTACCGCGCACGCCCAGGACGTAGCCCACCTGCCCGTCGAACATCCAGTAGTCGCCTGCGCGCAGGCGCTCGTCGTTCTCGACGGGCACCGACGCGTTTTCAACAATCGCTTGGTCGCCTGGCAGGGTACCCACCTGCGTGTAGTTCTCGCCCGTGTAGTTGATGTTTAGCCCCAGGAACGGCCCCGTGCCACGGTCGAGGATGGCGCCGAAGGCGAGCGTCGTGTTGGGGGCGCCGGGGAACTGGAGGCCTGACAGGTCGCGGTCGATGGTGACGGCCGAGTTGTCGCGGCGGTCGAGGACGCGCTCGGGGCGCACGAACGTGTCGAACTCAGACTCGGTCAGGCCCAGCGAGCCGTAGAGCGTGAGCCCGTTGGTGGGCACGGCGCGCAGCTCGATTTCGCCGCCATAGAGCGTAGACGCGCCCGCGTTGACCGTCTCGAAGAAGGCGGGGTTGTCGGCGAAGGGGACGGTGACCTGCTGGTCGCGCCAGTCGGTGTAGAACACGTTGGCGTTGGCAAGCAGGCGCCCGCCCAGCCAGCGGCTGCGCAGGGCGATCTCGTAGTTCCACGTGTACTCGGGGTCGTACGAGTTCAGGCCAGCGCCCACCACAGAGAAGGCGCCGCCCGCGCGGTAGCCGCGCTGCACCGTCACGCCCACCGAGGCGTCGCGGGTGAGGTCGTACTTGACGCCCACCTTGGGCAGCCACGCGCTGAAATCGGTGCCCACCGCTTCGTCGGCGGCCCCCACCTCAGACAGCAAGAGCGTCTCCATGAGGGGCTCGAACGGTACGACGAAATCCGGCGTGCTCTCAAACGTGACGCCGATGTCTGTGACCGTGAGCGTACTTTCGAAGTCCTCGTTGTCGTAGCGCAGCCCAGCCGTGAGCGTCAGCCCATCGACCACTTCATAGTTGATCTCGCCGAAGGCAGCTAGGTTGATGGCCTCGGTCTCCTGCACAGATGTGGCGCCGTAGATGATGCCAAACGGAGGGACGGGCCCGCCGAAGAAATCGGCCAGCGGTGCCTCGGCCAGCGCAAAGATGTCGCCGAGGTCGTTGTTGAGGCGGTCGGTGTAGAAGCGCCCGAAGTAGCCGCCGAAGACGGCGCGCGTACGGTCGGTCTCGTAGTTGAGGCGTAGCTCCTGGGTGAATGTGGTCTCGTCGATGTCGGAGGTCTGAGATGAGGGGATAATCAGGTTTGGGTCGGTCGCCTGGAAGCGCAGGCCGTCGGTGCCGAGGTCCATCGCCGAGTAGGCCGTCAGCGAGGTGAGCGTGAGCGCGGGAGAAACCTCGTAGCTGGCCTCCATCGATGAGCTGTGGTGGTACGTCTCGTCGTAGAACGCGATGGGCCCGAGGTTCTCGCGGGCGCTGAAGTCGGGGTCGTCAACGGTGCCCGCGGTGGCTGTCACGATGGGGTTGCCGGGGCGGTCGAAGGCGTAGGTGTAGCTCGCCAGCAGCGAGAAGCCCGGCAGCGCCTTCGGCGTGAAGAGCAGCCGGCTCTTGAGGTTGCGCTGGTCCACCTGGGTGGTGCGGTCGAAGTCGGGGTCATCGGATGAGACGTTGACGTAGCGGAACCCCTCGTCCTGTGTACCCAACTCGCCCGAGACGCGGAACGCCAGCTGGTCGTCGATGAGGGGACCCGTGACCATGAACGCGCCCTCGATGGCGTCTTGGCTGCCCCCGCGCACGCGCGCTGCGCCGCCCCACTCAAACGAGGGCGCCGCCGAGCGCAAGTAGACCGCCCCCGCGAGCGAGTTGCGGCCGGAGAGCGTGGATTGCGGGCCGCGGAAGACTTCGACCGCTTCCAGGTCCCACGCGCCGCGAATGGTGCGGAACGTGCCAAAGCGGCCCTGCTGCACGCCGTCCACGTAGAGCGCCGCCGTGGGTCCGCTGCCGCCGCCGACGCCCGTGTTGGGGATGCCACGAATCGTAAAGACGCCGTTGCCGCTCGTGGACAGGTTGCCCACCAGCCGTGTGGCGTCCTCCCAGTCGCGCACCGGAATGGCCTCAAGCTCCGCCGCGCCCACCACGTTGACGCTCGTCTGCGTCTCCTGGAGGTTGCGCACAAACTTCTCGCTCTTGACCACGACCTCGGCCAGCTGCGCCGTGTTTTCCGTCAGCTCCAGCTCGACGTACACCGATGCTCCCGCCTCGACGGTGGCGGTGGCCTGCGCATCGTTGTAGCCGATGAACGAGGCGATGAGCGTCACCTGGCCCGCAGGCACGGCGCGGATGGTGAACTTGCCGAAGGCATCGGTGGCGGCGCCCAGCTGCGTACCGTCTACGCGGACGGTGGCGCCAGGCAGGAGCTGCCCGCTGCCCGCATCGGTGACGCGGCCGGTGAGTGTGCCCGTTGTCTGTGCGATGGCTGGGCTGGCGCCTAGGAGCAGCAGGAGGAGCGCCGCGAGGAGGGTTCTGGTCGGAGACATAGCTCTACACGTTTAGAGTATCCAAGAGGTATGCAGCACCGGGTCAGGAGGAGAACAGGCCTCGCCCTGACCCGGTGGATCTGGAGTGACGTACTGAACTGAACTACAGCTCTACATCGAGGCTGAGGCCGATCACGCGGGGCATGCGCAGCGTGGCGCTGGGCAACCCGAACGTGTCGAAGGCGACCGTCTCGCGGGCGACGGTGTCGAAGAGGTTGCGCGCGAAGCCCGTCACCTTCACGTCGGTGCCCTGCACGTCGAAGGCGTAGCCGATCTGTGCGTCCACGATGGTGTAGTCGCCCGAGCGCAGCACAGGGTCGTTGCTGAGGCGGCCGTTTGTGTCGATGCTGCCCACCTGCGAGTAGTGCTCGCCCACATAGCTCAGGCTGGCGGCGAGGAAGGGCCCGTTGCCCGCATCGTAGATGCCGCCCACGGCGAACGTCCCGGCAGGGGCGCCGGGGAACTCGAAGCCCGCCAGGTCGCGGCCGTCGGACACGAACTCGTCGAACTCAGAGACCGAGAGGCCCAGCGAGGTGAACAGCGACAGCCCCTTGGTGGGAATGGCGCGGATCTCCAACTCGCCGCCGTAGAGCGTGGAGGCCCCAGCGTTCTCCGTGCGGAAGAAGGCAATGTTCTCCGGGATGGGCACCGAGATCTGCTGGTCCGTCCAATCCGTATAAAACACGTTGGCGTTGGCCACGAGGCGGCCGTCGAGCCATCGGCTGCGCAGCGCCAACTCGTAGTTCCACGTGAACTCGGGGTCGAACTGGTTGACTTCGCCGATGGTCAGCGTCTGCGCGCCACCGGCCCGGTAGCCGCGCTGCACCGTGGCGCCAATTGAAGCGTCCTTGGTCAGGTCATAGGTCAGCCCGATCTTCGGCAGCAGCGCCTCGTACTCCGTGTCGATCTCCTGATCCTCGGTATTGATCGTGGCCAAGAGCAGCCCCACGATTTGCGCTTCCAGGAGGGGGTTGCTGAACGGCGTGCCTGCAACGCCCTCGAAGTTGGCGCCGATGCTGTCGTTGAACGTGGAGCGGTCCAGCGTCTCGTTGTCGTAGCGCAGCCCGGCCGTCACGGTCAGCCCGTCCGCCACCTCGTGGTTGACCTCGCCGAAGACGGCGATGTTCTGGCTGTCGCTGTCGTCGCCGCCCAGCGAGTCGAAGATGATCCCGAAGACGGGCAGCGGCTGCCCTTGGAGGATGCTCAAGATGAGGTCGTTGTCCACGAGTTGTGGCTGGGCGAGGTAGTAGGCGTCGCCGAAGTCGTTGCGGCTGCGGTCGTACGCGAAGCGCCCATAGTAGCCGCCGAAGACGGCCTGCGTGCGGTCAGTCTCGTAGTTGAGGCGCAGCTCCTGCGTGATGGTGAACTCATCGGTCATGGAGCGCTGCGAGATGGGGACGATGATGCTCGGGTTCGTGGTCTGGTACGTGAGGCCGTCGATGCTGTAGTCAGAGAAGACGGCGCCCGTGAGGGCCGTCAGCGTGAGGGACGACCCCAGCCCGTAGGTGATCTCCAGCGACGAGTTGTGCAGCGTGGTCTCGTCGAAGATGGCGTTGGGCGCTAGGCTCTGGCGCTCGCTGTAGTCGAAGCTGCCGTCGTTCTCAACCACGCCGCTGACGCCCTGGAACCCGATGGGGCGGTCGAAGGCGTAGGTGTAGTTGGCTAGCACCGATAGGCTGGGCACCGCCTTCGGCGTCCACAGCAGGCGGCTCTTGATGTTGCGCATGACGCGCGTGTTGGTGCGGCCAAAACCATCCACGCTGGTGTCTAGGTTGACGTAGTCGATCTCGCGGTCGTCACTCCCGGCCTCGCCCGAGACGCGGAAGGCCAGCTGATCCTTGATGAGGGGACCCGTCACCATGAAGGCGCCTTCGAGGGCCTCTTGGCTGCCCCCGCGCACTCGCGCCGCCGCGCCCCAGTCAAACGAGGGTGCAGCCGAGCGGAGGTAGACGGCGCCTGCCAGCGCGTTGCGCCCCGAAAGGGTGGACTGCGGGCCGCGGAAGACCTCCACCGACTCTAGGTCCCAGGCGCCACGGATGGTACGCGACGTGGTGAACACGCCTTGCTGTACCCCATCCACGTAGAGCGCCGCCGTGGGAGCACCGCCGCCACCGAGGCCCGTGTTCGGGATGCCGCGGATGTTGAAGGTGCCGCCGCCCGTGGTAGAGACGTTGCCAAGGAGCAGCGTGGCGTCCTCCCAGTCGCGGATCGGGATCGCGCGGATGACCTCGTCGGAGACGACGCCCACGCTGGTCTGTGTCTCCTGGAGGTTGCGGATGAACTTCTCGCTCCGCACCACGACCTCGGCCAGCTGCGCCGTGTTCTCCGCCAGCTCCAGCTCGATGTAGACCGATGCTCCGGCCTCGACGGTGGCCGTGGCCCGCGCATCGTTGTAGCCG
>JBCCMF010000019.1:0-27152 GCA_039026435.1 Bacteroidota bacterium | reverse complement strand
TCCGCCGTAGTGCTAGACGTTGGCGCGGGCGAGGGGTATGTGGCTGAGCATCTCGCGTTTCGAACAGGAGCCAGTTTACACCTTACAGATGTGGAAGAGACGAACAGGACGATGCTACCCTTCGCCAAGGCTACGCCCAACGCACTCCCGTATCCATCACAGCACTTCGACGTCGCGTATGCCTACTTCGTACTTCATCATGCCCAAGACCCTGAGGGTTTGATCGAAGAGGTACTTCGGGTGACGAGGCATCGGTTGGTTGTGGCCGAGTCGGTGTTCACAACGGAGAGCGAATACCGTCGCCTCGAATGGCTTGACCAGCGCGCGAACAGACTACGCGGCGGGTGGATGACGCCTCAAGAAGAACACCTCACGTTCAAGAAAACTGACGAATGGATCCGCTTGATCGAGGGAAAAGGTGCACAACTAGTCAGTCGGGAAGAGCGCGGCAGGTGGCTTCATCGTCAAGCCTACCTGGTGTTTAGCGTCTCAAGCGCTTAGGGCTCGTCAAACGAAAAGTGCTTCCTGAACCACGTCAGCTGGCGTTTAGCGAAGCGCCGTGTGTTGCGCTTGATGGCTTCGACCATACCTCCCTCGGCGAGGTCACCCTGCAGATGTGCGATGGGTTCACGGTAGCCGATGGTTTGTAGCGCGTTTAACTCGGGTGAGAAGCCCTGATGGAGAATGCCCTTAACCTCATCGATCAGCCCTGACGCAAGCATGCGATCCACACGCCGGTTGATCCTATCATACAGCACGGGACGTGGATGAGTAATCACTTTCGTTTGGTAGCGAAAAGGCGGTGGCCGCTGCTCGGCGATGAACGAGGATCGCGTGCGTCCCGTGGATCGGTAAATCTCAAGTGCCCGGACGAGCCGCTGCGACTTCGTCGCGTCCATCGTGGCTGCCGACTCTGGGTCTACGCGCTGCAGTTCGGCAAAGAGCGCCTCGGCATGACCATCGTTTAGGGCGAGCATCAACTCCGCTCTGATGACGGGCGCCTTGGGTGGGAGAGGTGCGAGCCCAAAAACCAGTGCCTGAATGTATAGCGGCGAGCCACCCACGATAACGGGGACGCCGCCTCTCGAAAAGATGTCCGCAATGCGCTGATTCGCCTCGGAAGCGAACGCACCGGCCGAAAACCTCTCGGTCAGCGAGAGCTCATCGATAAAATGATGGGGGAGGCCAGCCTGCTCATCTTTGCTTGGCTTCGCCGTACCAATGGCCATCTCGCGGTACACCTGACGGCTATCCGCCGAGACGATCTCAGCGCCGGGAATCCTCAGCGCATACTCAACTGCCGCAGCTGATTTTCCAGCCGCCGTTGGCCCGGTAAACACTTGGATGGGAGGATATGCCGCTGTCATTCTCGGGCAAGAACGGCTTTTCTGCTAGACCAAAACCGCTCAAATACAACGTCGCCATAGAGAAAGAGCATGCAGCCTTGGACGACAAGTAGGTTGGTCACGAGAAAGAAGAGCGCCTCCTCGATAGGTAGCCCAAAGGGGTCGAAGTCGTAGGCCAGTTCATCGGAAATGGTCCATATCTCAAGGCCGATCGCAATCCGGTCAGCTACCCATAAGTAGAGTGTAGGCAGGGCAAACGATGCAAGGAAGATATGCCACTTGGCGAGGTAGAGCGGACCCGCGTACAGCCAGAGTAAAAGCAAGACAGGACCTGCCCATGCTAGGATGAGGCCCATATACAAGTGGTGGCCTCGAAAGGAGATTTGTATTGCACCAATAACTGTTATTGCAAAATAAAATGCAATTCCAATAACATGACCTATGTCAAAACGATGTGTTACTTTCAGAATCGAGGGGTCGCGTTTCAGATATCGATACAGCAACAACCCAGTCAAGATGGGCTGCAGCAAGAAGAACATGTATTCCTCGATGGGGACGTAGCCGATTGTCCCGATAACGCGCTCGTCGCCATACCACCACACGCCTGCATAGACAAGGTAGTTGTCCCAGGGTGTGGTGTACGAAAAGGCAATGGCCAGTATCGCCAGGAGCGCCCATTTGCCTCGTTGTGCGGGCCAACCGTCGGCAGGGTTTGGCTGCAGTGCGGCTAACGCGAGTATGGGAGGGACGATGAAGACGAGGAGGAAGGTGAGGTACGTCATAGTTTCTTCCTTTCGAGATCCTTGAGCACCACGCGCGCCGCGTTGCGTCCCGACGCCCCCATGATGCCACCTCCCGGGTGCGTGCTCGCTCCGGTGAGGTAGAGCCCTTTGAGGTGTGTTTTGTAGTTCGACATCCCGAGCTTGGGACGCATCATGAACATCTGGTCGATGCTCATTTCAAGGTGCATGACGTTGCCACGGCGCAACCCCAGTTCGCGCTCCAGCCACACCGGATGCTGAAACAGCTGCCCTACGATGCTCTCCCGCGTGCCGGGGGCGTATGCCTCAAAGGTGTCGATAATTTCATCGGCGACAGCGTCTGCGATGTCGTCCCACTGCTGTCCACTAGCCAGTGCATAGGGGTAATATTGCGCCCACAGCCACAGCACCTCGCCACCGGGCGGTGCCAGGGTGTCATCTGCTGCGCTGAACGACATGGCCACAATAGGCGGGCGCGTCGCGGGTTTGCCCATCAGATACTCGCCGTACGTACGGTGGATGTCATGCTCCGAAGGACATACCAGTTGAAGGGCAATCCTCGCATCGTCGCTCGGATCGGCTTTGTAGCGGATGGGACGATCCAGTGCCAGCCGGACAATGGCGCCGAAACCGTTGCCAACCCGCAGCTGGTCTAGCCCCGAGGGCCTGTGCTCTTCAGGTAAGAGCCGTCCCATCGACTCAAGGACATGGGTCCCGAATACGACGCACTTTGACGTGGCCGCTCCCGAGGCAAAGCGAACGCCCGACGCACGCTTGCCCTGCATCATGACCGCGTCAACGGGTGTGCTCGTGTGCACTTCGCCGCCGTGTGCCTCAATACACGCACGTAGCGCTTGCGTGAGCATGCCGGACCCACCACGAGGGCGTGCCACACCGCTTTCGTGATAGAGCGGATGCCACAGCACGAACGGTCCTGTCATAGGCTCAGTCGGCGGCGGACCAGACTGGGCTGCCATCCAGGTGAGCGCGCTGCGGATCTTCGGCTCGCTGAAATATGTCGCCAGCACATCCCCATAGGGCTTCAGAATGAGCGGCAGAGCCTTCTTCCAGTCGAGGTCTAGGCCTTTGCGAAAAGCGAATGATTTGCCAAGCTGAAACGGACTCGGCGTGGCGAGAAACGTATCGCGAACCGCGTGCCCAAACCCGAGCCAATCCGTGTAGAAACGGCGATACGCCTCGCCTTGGCCGTTATACTTTTGCTCCAGGTGCTCGCATGTGCGCTCCACATCGCGGTAGATGTAGAACGCATCGTCATCGGGGAATGGCGCGAAGAAGAGCGGATCTAGGTCGATGTATTCCAGTCCATGCGATTCCAGCCCCAACTCATCGACGATGGGGGTGAGGCGGATGAGGATGTGCGCGCTTCCTCCGAGGTCAAAACGATAGCCTGGAACGATTTCCTTCGTTGACACCGCGCCGCCGACGATGTCGCGCTTCTCAAAAACGCCGACACGATAGCCAGCCTTGGCGAGATAGGCTGCGGTGATGAGCCCGTTGTGGCCTGCGCCGACGACAATGACATCGTAGTCCAAGAATCCCTCGTGCTGGTGAGCGATCAAACTACGGGGCGTCTGCCCACGCAACTGTAACAGTGATCAGTCAGCAGGAGGGAGGTCGATGTCGATGAAGTCGGCCGCGCTGTTGCGCAGGCGATCTCGCTGGTGGATGTAGATCATCGTCGTCTCCAAATTCTTGTGCCGCGCATGTGCCTGGACCTGCTGCGGCGTGGCACCAGATTCGATGGCCAGTGTGCAGCCCGTGTGACGCAACGTGTGTGCACCAACCGTCGCCACAATACCAGCACGCTCTGCGGCAGTGTGTACGATAGCGTAAATTGATCGGGCGGTCAGGCGTTTGTGAAGACTGTTATTGCTCAGCGAGCGCCAAACTGGACCAGAAGCGTATCCATAGGTGTCCTTGACTTCGGAAATCACGTTTGATACCGGGGTGGGCATCTTGACGAATTGCTGCGCACCACCCTTAGTAGCTGGCAGGTCGAGGATATAGTGCGCGCCAATCTGTCTGATATGCTCGAAATCCATAGCTGCCGCCTCGGAGCGACGCAGTACGCAGTGCAGCAATGTGGTGATCAGCGCACGGTCGCGCACCATCGATGGCACGTCTGGCTGCACGGCGTTAACCAAGGCAGCAGATTGCGCGCGGGTTAAGACGGTGATGGCGCTATCCTCGCGACGGGTACTGCGCACTTTGCGGATAAGCTGTCGGTGTGCCGGATTACTGTCAATGACGCCGAGGGCATGAAGCCAGTCGAAGTAGCCACGTATGGCGGCAACACGCCTGTTTATGGTTGAAGCCTTGTATCCACGACGCTCTAGATCCGACAAGTGGGCGTTGACCTCGACGAACGTGATGCGTCGTGACCTATCGAGATCCACGTGCTGCGTCTCAAAAAACTGATAGAGGTCATTGCCATACGAACGCCGCGTATGCTCTCGGTCGAAACGACTGAGGTATAGTTCGATGAGGTTTGCCGCTGACCAGTCGAGGGCTTCAGCGGTGTGTGTTATATTGGGCATGTCAGGGTACTTAGTCTAACTTCCGATAATAATACTTATCGGAAGTAGAAGAATCAAGTAACTGCTGTCCTGCCATTTTGCGGCGGCGTATTTTGGCCATCGATTCCTTAGGCTTTTCCTGATTGTCATGCCTCGCGACAAAAACAAAGTTACCATTTATGATGTGGCCGAATACGCCCACGTTGCCATCTCCACGGTCTCGCGTGTCCTGAACAACTCGACCGACGTCTCTGACCATACGCGCGCCAAGGTGCTCCGAGCCATCGACGAACTGCAGTTTAGGCCAGATCGCATTGCCAAATCGCTTGCCCAGCAAAAATCGACGACGCTGGCCGTGGCCATTCCGTCGTTCACTACGCCGTACCACAACGAGCTGCTCAAAGGCATTCGTGCTGGTCTTCAAGGCGAAACGATCGACTTGCTACTTTGTGACCTCGGCTCCAAAGATCAGCTTAGTACCCTGCATGCTTTCCTCAATCGAGGTACCGTGGACGGACTACTGCTCGCGGGCGTGGTTATAAACGACGCGCTTGCCGCTGAGCTGACGGCCCTTCGGGCGCCCGTTGTGGTAATTGGATCAAGTCATCCTTTATTCGATAGCTACACATGGGATAACGAGCGCGGCGCCTATGAGGCGGTTTCGCATCTCCTGAGCATGGGCCACCGTGACATCGCGCTGCTGAGGACACATATGGAGACAAGTATCACCCAGAATGCGCGGACTGCGGGCTACATCAAAGCGTTGACCGAGGCAGGTGTGGCTGTACAAAACGAATTAATGGTTAGTGGTAAAACAGAGAAACACTCTGGATTCAGCGAAGAGTCTGGCCTAGAAGCTACGGTTGACCTACTCGATAACAACGTGTCATTTAGTGCTATATTTGCATGTTCAGATGTGCAGGCGATCGGTGCCATGAAAGCATTACGTGATGCCAACCTGCGCATTCCAGAGGATGTGTCAATAATAGGCTACGACAACATAAAGACGAGTGAATTCATTGGCCTCTCTAGCGTTGATCAGCAAATGCAGCATATTGGCCTCGATGCCACACGGCTGCTGGTTTCACGAATCAATACTGACGGTGGCTACGAGCCCAGTTCCACCGCCATATCGCCAAAGCTGCACATCCGTTCCTCTAGTCGTTTTCAACGTTAGCCCACATGCTTACCAAGCAGGCCGTCCTCAGTCACATTGACGCAGCAGTACACACCGTTGATCTTCCTTCGCGCTTTGGCACGCTTTACCGTGGCAAGGTCAGGGATGTCTATCGACGCGGCGACGAGGTGTTCATCATTGCGTCAGACCGAATTTCGGCGTTTGACCACATTTTGAACCAGCAGATACCCTTCAAGGGACAAGTACTGAACCAACTGGCTGCATTCTTCTTTGAGCAAACGGCTGATATCATCGACAGCCACCTTGTGGCAGTACCCGACCCCAATGTGACGGTTGCACGATACGCCACCCCCTACCCGATTGAGTTTGTGGTGCGTGGGTACCTGGCAGGTCATGCTTGGCGTGAATACCGTCAAGGAAAGCGCGAACTCTGCGGCGTTGCACTTCCCGAAGGTCTCAAGCAGAACAGCCGTCTCCCTGAACCTATTCTCACGCCTGCAACAAAAGCGGCATCAGGTCACGATATAGACATAAGCAAAAAAGAGATTATACTGCACAATATTATTGACAGTAATACTCTTGATTTTCTCGAGGAAACAGCGCTTCATCTCTTTGATCGTGGATCCAAAATAGCGTCTCAAAATAACCTTATATTAGTAGACACTAAGTATGAGTTTGGTTCATTACCAGACGGAGCATCGATACTTATTGACGAGATTCACACTCCAGACTCATCACGGTATTTCTTTGCCAATACATACGAAGAACTGATGGCTGAGGATCGTCCTCAAAAACAGCTTTCAAAAGAATTTGTACGTGAGTGGTTGATGGATCACGGATTCCAAGGCAAAGATGGGCAGCGCCTGCCAGACATGCCTGACGCGTTCGTTGCCGATATTGCGCTGAGGTACATGGAGCTCTACGAACACGTCACAGGGACTACCTTTGAGGCTGAACTCTCGTCGGACCCGCACAGTAGAATTGAACGATCGCTCGGTGCCTATTTGGCCTAGCTCTCCCCATTGTACTCAAACGTGCCTCGATAGACTACAGCCGCAGGCCCCTCCAAGTACCACCTACCGGCTTGTTCATGGACATAGAGGTCTCCCCCCTTGGCATGAAGGAGTACTTTATCAGGCCTATTGCCCATGTGGGACAAGAACACTGCTGCAGCTACGGCACCTGTTCCACAGGCCAGCGTTTCACCCTCAACGCCTTTCTCGTATGTCCTGATCTTGGCTACGCCGGGCTGAAGGACCTCGATTTCGTTCACGTTAACGCCGCGTGAGCCCATGCCTTCGTGCTGGCGTACCATCGGGGCGAATCTGGCAAACTCTACCGTCTCCTTTCGTTCGTACACAGCGTGCTCAGTTCCTGTCCAAACCTGAGCGACGAACACATCGCGGCCTTCGACAGGAATGGCAGATTCTAGGTACCCGCTAGGCGTTGGCATTTTGACCGTGACGCGGCCTTCGGTTGATGTTAGTTGCCCTATATCGGCTGTGAGTATGCCTGCTCCAGAGCGAATGCGCACAGTTGATCCACTCGACATCCCCGAATGGGATGCATACAGCGCAGCACACCGCGTTCCATTTCCGCAAAGTGTGGCAACATGTCCATCTGGATTGTAATGACGCATGGTTATGTCTGCATCGGTGTCCGATGAGGCATTCAGCACAATGAGTCCGTCCGCGCCAATGCCGAAGTGGCGATCGCACCACAGTTGCGCCAGATGCGATTCCTCGCTCGCTGAAAAGTAGTAAAACCGATTGTCAATGACGATAAAGTCATTGCCAGCCGCTTGCATTTTGATGAACTCGACGACTAGACTGGGCTTGCTCATAAGTGATTCAGGTTTGGATGAAACACGCTTTACCTGTCAGGATAAAATCGCCGCTTCTTACCCTTGCTGTATCAACATTTCTCTAAATCAGCTTGACTGAAAAGCGGATCTCCATTGACGGTGTCGAGCCCCTCCTTCTGTTCGGGTTTAACGATGTCTACCTCAAACGCATTGAGCAGACGTACCCTAACACGACAATTGTAGCTCGGGGCAACACCGTGCTGCTACGCGGCAACGATGGTAGCCAAATTGAGGCAATAGCTCATGTTCTGAACGAACTCACTGTTCTTCTGAACCGCAACGGCAATCTTACGGTGAACGACGTTGAGACGTTGCTGGATGTCTTGAGCACAAGTCCCGGTACCACCAACTATAACGCGGCTTACGTAGGCCGTGATGTGCTGCTGTTCACGCCTAATGGCGGCATGGTAAAGGCGAAGACGCCAAACCAAGCAGCCTTGGTCGAAGCAGCGCGGACTAACGACCTTGTATTTGCAGCAGGACCCGCCGGAACCGGAAAAACATACACAGCAGTTGCTATAGCTGTTGCTGCGCTTAAATCGAAGCAAGTAAAACGCATTGTCCTCAGCCGACCTGCCGTGGAAGCCGGCGAACGACTTGGTTTTCTCCCAGGCGACTTGCGTGACAAAGTTGATCCGTATTTGCGCCCACTTTATGACGCGCTTGAAGACATGATTGAGCGCGATAAGCTGTCTTCTCATATGAATCAGAACATTGTGGAGATTGTCCCGCTCGCCTACATGCGTGGCCGCACACTCAACTCGGCGTTCGTGATTTTGGACGAAGCCCAGAACGCGACAAGGCAGCAAATGAAGATGTTCTTGACTCGCCTCGGCGCCAATAGCCGAGCCATTATTACAGGCGATCAGACCCAAATTGACTTGCCACACCGTTCGCAGAGTGGGCTCTTGGAGGCCATCCGGATTCTTGAGCAGATTGAGGGGATATCCATTGTCAACTTCGACAAATCGGACATCATCCGGCACCGTCTTGTCAAAGACATCATCGAAGCCTACGAGCTAGACAGCAAGAGCAACGAAGCCTCTTGAGAATCGTTGGGCAAGGTCTCTGAACTTCTAGGTGTATGTGTAAAACCCTTTGCCTGTTTTGCGCCCAAGCTGGCCTGCGGTTACCATCTTCTTGAGCAGCGGACAAGGTCGGTACTTGGTATCACCGAATCCGTTGTGCAGAACTTCCATGATGGATAAGCAGGTGTCAAGGCCTATGAAGTCGGCCAGTGTCAGTGGCCCCATTGGATGCGCCATACCCAGTTTCATGACGGTGTCAATATCTTCAACGCTTGCCACGCCTTCCATCACACAATAGATGGCTTCGTTGATCATCGGCATGAGTATGCGGTTCGACACGAAGCCAGGATAGTCAGTCACTTCAACAGGCGTCTTCCCGAGTTGCTTGGCCAGCGCGTGGATTGCATTAAGCGTTTCCTGACTGGTTTCGATACCTCGTACAATCTCCACCAGTTTCATCACAGGTACTGGATTGAAGAAATGCATTCCAATTGTACGTTCTGGATGCGATGTGAGGCTGGCCAGCCAAGTGATCGATATCGATGACGTATTGGATGCTAGTATTGTTCGCTCATTGATATGATGCACTAATTCATTGTATACACTTCTTTTAATTTCTTCTCTTTCCGTAACAGCTTCTATAACCAGATCGGCGCCTTCTGCTACGCTTCCAATATTAGTCTCATATCGTATATTCGCTAGGGTTGTGCTCACAGTATGCTCATCGATCTTAGCGCGTTTGAGTTGACGTTGCAGATTACGCTCAATCGTGCTCTTTGCCGTGGTCAGGCGGTCATTATTAAGATCTATAACGGTCACCTTGAGACCATGCATACCAGCAACGTGAGCAATTCCATTGCCCATCGTGCCTGCCCCGATGACAGAAATATTTTTCATTTCAATAACGGTTTCAAGGCTTCGCCCAAATTACACGGCCTTCTCGGTCTATATAGGTGGTAACGCCCTCAAAAACGACACGCGCTCGGTTACCTGAGAATGCTGATGCCCTGTCGTACTGCGCGGGAATGACCCACTCTCCTGCGGGATCAACATATCCCCAAGCTGCTCCATCCCTGACTGCTGCAAGACCTTCGCTAAAGTCCTGGGCCTGCTCATACAACGGGCTTATGGCCACCTCACCTTCCAAGTTGTAGTAGCCCCACTTCATGTCAGCGTAGAAACGCGCGCGGCTGTCGGCAAAGTCAAAAGCGAGCTCAGCGTTGGTACTGAATACTGCGTCACCGCTGGAGTCGATGTAAAACCCTTCTCCGTCACGAACCGTGAAGGCACGACCCTCTGAAAAACCACGCGCGCTTCTGCTTCCCGGCTCAAGGATGTACTCACCAGCGGTGTTGATGTACCCCCATGTCGTGCCAATGTTGATAACCAGTGCTTTCCGTGGCAGCTTAACCGCGCTGACGTCACCTTCGAAAGGTAACGCATCAAGATAAAACGGCTCGAGGAGCCAGTTTCCTTCCTGGTCAATGAAGCCCCACTCGCGACGCGTGCTGATCTTGATGCCGAGGACCCGCACGTGTGCTTCGTTGAGGACTGCGAACGTTTCTCCATCAGTCGTTCGTATGGCAAGATATTGGGGGGCGACGACTTGCCTGCCCTCGGTATCTATCAATCCCCACTGCTTGCCTATCCGTACTACAGCACGTTCGCCAACGAAAGGAAATACTTCGTCGTAGATGGTGTCACCGCGCCATACACCTTGGGCATCCATGAAGCCCCACTTGCCATCCACACTCACGGGTGCAAGGCCGGAAGCGCCACTGGGCAGGGCACGCTCATAGCTCATTGGAATCCGCTCAACGCCGTTTTCGTCGATGAGTCCAAAGAACCCGTCAGCAGTGACGGGATAGAGCTGAGACTGTGCTAGTACGCCGTGTACTGCCCCAGAGATGGACAACAGGCAAACCAGCAGGCAGGTTATTACAAAGCGCGTCATCTTGGTCCCCACGTTTTACAAGCCAAGAACGTCAAGTGCCAGAGGCTCAACGGTAGGGTCTCTCCGATCCTCGTTTAGATCGAATGCTTCCTTTATGGTGTTGTCTTCATGCGTGATGACAACCCGGGGTTGATGGCGGCGCGCCTCGGAAGGCGCGAGATCAGCGTAACTGATAACGATGATACGGTCGCCGACCTGGGCTTTGCGCGCAGCGGCCCCATTGAGGCAGACTGTCCGGTCGCCGCGCGTGCCCGGGATGGTATAGGTCTCTAGGCGGGCGCCGTTGTTGTTGTTGACTATTTGCACCTTCTCGTAGGGCAGAATGCCAGCCGCGTCGAGCAGGTCGAGGTCGATAGTGATCGAACCCTCATAATTTAGGTTGGCCTCCGTGACCCTGAGCTGGTGCAGCTTGGCCTTGAACATGGTAATCGTCATGTGCACTATTGGGCTTAGACAACGGTATCTGGGACGGTAACGATGGCGTTGTCGATGAGCCGCGTGGTGCCGAAGAACGCAGCTACAGCAATCAACAGCTGCTGCCCCGGTGTCGCTGTGCCCACGGGTGTGAGCGTGCGGGTCTCGACGACATCGGCATACTGCACGTTCCCACCGGCACCTGCGATCTGTTGAGCGAGGCGTCGTACAAGAGGTCCTAATTCCAGTTCCCCTGCTAAAATGTCGTCTTTTGTTCGATCAATGCTTTTTGCAATAACGGATGCATGGGCGCGCTCACCATCCAACAAATACACATTGCGTGAGGACATGGCTAGACCGTCGGGCTCTCGCACCGTCGGTACACCAATCAGCTCTACATCAAAACCCAGCTCGCCCACCATGCGCCGTAGCACAAAATACTGTTGTGCATCCTTAAGCCCAAAGACCGCGATGTGTGGCTTACATGCAAGGAGTAACTTGGTCACAACCGTTGTGACGCCGAGGAAATGCCCTTCGCGATGGGCACCGCATAGCTGATCCGTCAACCCCTTTACCCTGACTTCGGTGTACACTTCGTCAATGCCGAACGGATATAGCTCTCCTGCACTGGGAGCAAAGAAGACATCGACTCCGAGCGGACGTAGCAGCTCTGCATCTCGTTCTGGCATCCGTGGATAACGGTCGTAATCCTCGCCGGGAGCAAATTGCGTTGGATTGACGAATATTGACACAACGACCATGTCTGCCTCGGCTTTCGCTCGCTCGACGAGGGCTAGATGGCCCTGGTGCAAGGCTCCCATTGTGGGCACCAACGCGATGGTGTTGCCTTGTGCGCGCCACCTATCGGCTTGCTGCTGCATGGCAAAGCGGGTCGTTATCGTGATCATCAAGGCAGGCGGTTCGGTATAGACGTTCCGAAAATAGTGTAAAAGCGAGGCTGCCTAGGTTCTCGCTAGTTCCTCGGCGGTATATTCATCGTTGATACCTTCACATGTCCCCACCTCCATGTCTGATTTCCGCGTCGAAAACGATTCTTTAGGTGAAGTGCACGTACCCGCTGAGGCTTGGTATGGCGCCCAAACCCAACGCGCTGTCGATAACTTCCCTATCAGTGATCTACGCTTTCCGCGCCGCTTCATCGAGGCACTTGGCGTGATCAAGCAGTCTACGGCCAAAGCCAACCGAGACCTCGACTTACTGGATACGCGTCTGGCTTCGGCCATCATCAGCAGTGGACAGGCTGTAGCAGAGGGCACCCTAGACGACCAGTTCGTCCTCGACATTTTCCAGACAGGCAGCGGCACCTCGACCAACATGAACGTCAACGAGGTCATTGCTAACCACGCTACGGTGGCGCTAGGCAGCGACAAGGGAAGCAAGAAGGTGCATCCCAACGATCACGTCAATATGTCGCAGTCATCCAACGACGTGATCCCGACCGCCATGCACGTTTCGGCCCGCGTCGCTATGGAGAAAGAGCTCTTGCCTGCGCTGAAGCGGTTCGAGGAGGGGCTTCGCGCCAAGGCTGAGGCCTTCGACGATGTACTTAAGAGCGGCCGGACCCACCTCATGGATGCTACGCCTGTGCGCCTCGGGCAAGAGTTCGGTGGCTATGCGGCCCAAGTTCATCTCGGCATGCAGCGCGTCTCGGCCGCCTCGAAAGAGCTTTCTGCTTTGGCGCTAGGCGGCACTGCTACGGGCACAGGCATCAACACGCACCCCGAGTTTGCCACCAAAGCTATTGGATACATTAGCGAAACGACGGGGCTCTTCTTTCACGAGACCGCCAATCACTTCGAGGCCCAGGCCGCAAAAGACGCCTATGTGTCCGCAGCGGGCGCGTTGAACACGCTGGCCGTGTCGGTGATGAAAATTGCGAACGACATCCGCCATTTGTCGAGTGGCCCAACAAGCGGCTTGTCGGAGATTCAGCTGCCTGCCATTCAGCCCGGCTCGTCGATTATGCCGGGCAAAGTCAACCCTGTGATGAGCGAAGCGCTGATGATGGTCTGTGCTCGTGTGATGGGCAACACAACCACCATCACCGTAGGCGGCCAGCACGGCAACTTCGAGCTGAATGTGATGATGCCCGTGATGGCTCATGCACTCTTGCAAAGCATCACGATACTGGCTAACGGCCTCGACGCCTTCCGCGTGAAATGCCTCGACGGCATTCAGGCCAACCGCGAACGCTGTCGTGAACTTCTTGAGTTGAACCCATCCATCGCCACGGCACTTAATACGGCGATTGGCTACGACATGGCCTCAAAAGTGGCGAAAAAGTCAGCGGGTGAGCGGCGCTCGGTGCGAGACGTTGT
Organism: Bacteroidota bacterium; assembly: GCA_039026435.1. Taxonomy (GTDB): domain Bacteria; phylum Bacteroidota; class Rhodothermia; order Rhodothermales; family JBCCMF01; genus JBCCMF01. The sequence continues at coordinate 13,771 of JBCCMF010000019.1, read as the reverse complement.
CATGGAGATGGGCCTGTTAACCGAAGAGCAGTTGGACGAGTACCTCGATGTGCGGGCCATGACGGAGCCGGGCATCCCAGGTGGCTGAGGGCAAAATGCTACCTTTTTAGCATCCTGTTAGGATTGGCGGTGTCGTCCGTTTATATTCGCCTCACCCCGTCGCGAGTCAGGCTGGTATGCGTTTTGCCCATCGAACGCGTTGTACCTGCTGCCCTACGCCACACCGCACGTCACCGCCTTACTATGTCTTTGCTACCGTCGAAGCCGCGCGCTTCGTTGCTTGCTGGTCTAACGCTGTTTGTCACCTTTGGTATCGCGCTCGCTGTGAGCACCTATCTGTACCAAAAGGAGCAGGCAGACCTCCCTTCTGTCGAAGATGCGCCGGTGGTTGTTGACGTGGATGAATACGGATTTGAGCGCGATTACCTCCTCCCCTACACGGCCGAGATTGAGCGGGGCGAGACCTTTTCTGAGCTGTTGGAGAACTTCAACGTTTCGAGGACGGTGATCCAAGAAGCCGCGGCCATGGCCGAGCCCGTGTTCAGTGTACGCAAGCTACGGTCGTCCAAACCCTACCGCGTCTACCTGGAGCGCGACACCGCCCGCGCGATGGTGTACGTGAAAGATCGGGTCAACTACGTGGTGTTTGACTTTCGCGACTCGGTACAGGTCTACCAGAAAGAGCGTCCCGTCGAGAAGCGCCAAAGCATGGTGAGTGGGGCCATCACGGAGACACTGGTACAAACGCTCAATGACCAGACGGGCGATGCCGGGCAATCCATCCGCCTGGCGCTGGACGTCGCGAAGATCTTTGCCTGGCAGATTGACTTCTCACGCCTGCAAAAGTACGATGCTTTCACGTTGATTTATGACGAGTCCGTGCTCGATGGCAAGCCTGTCCGGCTTGATCAGGTTGTTGCGGCTAAAGTAGCCCACCGTGGCCGCGAGTTTTACGCGTTCCGCTACACCCACCCTGATGGCAGCTTTGGCTATTACGATGCCGAGGGACGTAGCGCGAAGAAAGCGTTTTTGATGGCGCCCGTCGAGTACAGCCGCATCAGCTCCCGCTTTTCGCTACGCCGGTTCCACCCGGTGCAGCGTCGGTATAAAGCGCACCTCGGTACCGACTATGCCGCCCCGCGTGGCACTCCTATCATGGCTACTGGCGATGGGGTTGTGGAGAAGGCAAGCTACACGCGCGGCAACGGGCGCTACGTAAAGATCAGGCACGACGGGACGTACCAGACGGCCTACCTGCACATGTCGAAGATCGGCTCTGGCATCAAGCCTGGCGTGGCGGTCAAACAAGGCGAGGTTATCGGCTACGTGGGTAGCACCGGACTTGCTACAGGCCCCCATGTCTGCTACCGCTTCTGGCAAAACGGCAAGCAAGTGGACCCGTTCTCGGTCGTGACGCCTCCGGCAGAACCGCTCAACGAGGAGCGCATCGCCGAGTTCGAGCTAGTGCGTGATCAATACCTCCCGCTGCTCGACCGCGAGACATCGTCGGCGGTATTTGCCAGCACAGTGACGGCTAGCGCTTCGGCCATCGGCCCTTGAGCGATCAGATCTTCGTCTTTGACCGCGGCAGCGGTTCGGCAGGCAAGCCACGACGACGCGGCGCTTTGACGGTCAGCGATTCCGTGGCGGTGTACCCATCGTGGGTGACCTCGATGGCGTAGGTCCCTTCGGGCAGATACCGTACGCCATTGTCGGCCGCTTCTACCTCCACCTCATCCTCCGTCATCCCCAGGTCGTACGTCAGGTAGTTGAGCCCCGCATCGACAGCGTGCGACGATCGGTGCAGTACTCGACCGTCTTCGGCTTTCACGTGTAGCTCAACGGTGCCAGCCGCCGCGCTGAAGACGGGCAACTCGGCCTCGGGGCTGAACGCTTCCGACCAGCTGTTAAACTGACTGCCCCACCGGCTGCTGTGCATCACGTCTTCGAGCTCTAGAACGTGCAGCTCAGCGGCCAGCACATCGGCGGTGAGTTGATCCAGTTCTTCGAGATCGGCGATGAAGATGGAGCGCCCGTGCGTACCGATGACCAGGTCGCGCTCGCGGGCCTGGAGCTTGAGATCGTGGACGGGCGTGTGCGGCAAGGCCTCGCTGAGCGGCATGCTGGTTTCGCCCCGATCCATCGAGACATAAACGCCGTGGTCGGTGCCAAGGTACAGGCGGTCCGCAAACATCGGATCCTCGACGATGACGTTGACGGGCTCGGCCTCAACATCGGTGAAGAGGCGGCGCCATGAGCGCCCAGCGTTGTCAGAAACGTAGGCCCAGGTGTCGAAGCGGTCGTAGCGGTAGCCGTTCAAGGTGACATAGACGCGGTCCTTGTCGTGCGCCGACGCCTCCACGCGGCTCACCCATAGGTCTTGCGGCAGGTCGTCCGAGATACGTGCCCACGACACCCCGCCATCGGGCGACTGGTACACGTACCCGTCGTCACTCCCCACGAGCAGATGCCCGAACTGCAGCGGCGACTCGTCGATGGTCGTCAGCGTGCCGTAGGGGACATCGCCCTTGAGGCCGCCCTTGGTGAGGTCATCTGAAATGGCGACAAGCGTTTCGCCCTGATCCATCGACCGGAAGAGCTTGTTGGCACCGAGGTACAGGATGTCTTGGTTGTGCCGTGACAGGTGAATCGGCGTCTGCCAATTGAAGCGTAGCGGGCGCTCGCCCAGTTCGTGGCGCGGCCGCACCTGCACTCGCTCGCCCGTGCGTGGGTTGACGCGGGCGTAGAAGCCGAATTGCGACCCGGTGTAAATCGTCTCGTTGTCGCGCGTATCGACTTCGACCTGCATGCCATCCCCGCCCATGAGACGCTCGTAGGGGTAGTCGCCGGAGCCGTGCCAGCGGTCACTCGCCCGGTACGTGCTGGGACCGAACCAGACGCCGTTGTCCTGCAGGCCGCCGTAGACGTTGTACGGCTTGGCATCGTCCACCTGGATGGCGTAAAATTGACCCACAGGCGGCGTGTTGAGCTTGAGCCACGTCTCCCCGTAGTCGTAGGAGATGTTGAGCCCGCCGTCGTTGCCGTTGACGAGGTGGCCGGGACGCGTGTCGCTGACCCAGAGGGCATGGTGATCGACGTGTACGTTGGCGCCATTGATGGACTCGAAGGTCGCGCCGCCATCGTCGGAGGCCAGAATCGGGACGCCCATCAGGAAGACCTTGTCGCTGTCGAACGGGTCCACGCGCACCTCGCCGAAGTAGTAGCCGTACGAGAAATACAGGCCGCCTAGCGGATCATCGTGGGTCAGCGCCCAGGTGGCGCCGCCATCGTCAGAGCGGTACAGCTGCGCGCCAAGCACGGGCGTGTCGAACAGCAAGCGGTTGGCGTCTTCGAGGTATTCGACTAGCGCTGGCGGCGCGATCTCGCCACGCTCCACCATACCACGTACGCTGGCGGCCTCGTACTTCGAGGGGAAGCGATTGTCGCGCAGGTACGTCTCGATGGTGCTGTCGGCCAGTGCGAGGAAGGCCGATGCCGTCATATCGAGTAGCGCGTCGCGCGTCAATGCTGGCGTTTCCTCTGCATCAGAAGCGTCGGCCTCTTCCCTGAATTGGTTGTCGAGCAGCGCGTATACGATGTCTGAATCGGTGTGCGAGACGGCGAGGCCAATGCGGCCCACGCCCTCGCCTGTCGGGAAGCCGCTGTCAGCCGTCGAGATGCGCGACCAGCTCTCACCGCCGTCGGTGCTCTTGTAAATGGCAGAGCCCGAACCGCCCTCAACGAAGTTCCAAGCGGTGCGGCTTCGCTCCCACGACGTGGCGTAGAGGACGTCAGAATTATTCGGGTCAATCACAAAGTCGATGATGCCCGTCCCCGCATCTACGAACAGCGTGCGCTCCCAGGTAGCGCCCCCGTCGGTCGTCTTGTACAGGCCGCGCTCGGGATTCTCCGAGTAGAGGGCTCCAACGGTGGCCACCCACACGACGTCGGGGTTATCGGGATGGATAACGATGCGGCCGGTGCGATGCGTCTCGGCAAGACCCATGTGCTGCCACGTCTTGCCCATGTCGAGGCTTTTGTAGACGCCCGTGCCTGCGTAGGAGGAGCGGCTGGAGTTGTTCTCCCCCGTCCCGACCCAGACGATGCCCCGCTCCCAGTCGGCCGTCACGTCGCCCAGCGTCATCACGGCTTGGTCGTCGAACAGCGGCTCGAACGTGGTGCCGTGGCTTTCGGTCAGCCACAGCCCGCCCGAGGCATACGCCACGAGCATCTGGGACGGATCGTTCGGATTCACGTCTAGGTCAATGATGCGGCCGCTCATCACCGTCGGGCCCACGTTGCGGATGGGCAGGTTTTTGATCAGCGACTGGTCGATCCGATCGGTACGCTCCGCAAACGCCGACAGTCGCTCCTCAGCCGAGGTCGCTTTGTACGGCTGACTCGACTGGGCGTACAGGCCCGTGGAGAACAAAACACAGATTATTATTTGCAATAACGGTTTCATATTCGAATCGCTTGTGAGCCGTGACGGGGCTGCTAAACTAGGCGCCCCGTCGGTCAACCGCAATTAAGTTGCGCGTGTCGGATGGGCCGCTTATGCTCTTACCTTCGCCCTCATTCCATCGCGCTATGATGCCTCCTCCGCCCTACCTGCTTGCCGAATCCACATGGAAAACCGTGCGCGATACGCCCTACACTATCGCGCTGCTGCCGTGGGGCGCCACCGAGGCGCACAACTACCACCTCCCGTACGCCACCGACACACTCCAGTGCGACCGTATCGCCGCCGAATCGGCCAAGCGCGCATGGTCGCGCGGCGCCCGTCCCGTCGTCTTGCCTTCGATCCCGTTTGGCGTAAACACGGGCCAGCTCGATATCAAGTTCGACCTGAACCTCAACCCAAGCACGCAGCATCTCATCCTCCGCGACCTCATCCACGCGGTCAGCACGCAAGGCATCCAGAAGATGGCCATCATGAACGGCCACGGTGGCAACGGCTTCAAGCAGATGCTCCGCGAGCTGCAAGTGGCCTTCCCCGACACCTTCCTGTGTACGTTCAACTGGTACGACAGCATCGATTGGTCCGATTACGTTGAAGACCTGGGCGACCACGCAGGAGAGCTGGAGACCAGCTTGATGCTGCACCTTCGGCCCGACTTGGTAGCGCCACTCGCGGAGGCTGGCAGCGGACATGCGCGGCGGTTTGCCGTCCACGGCCTGCGGGAGCGATGGGTGTGGGCACAGCGGAAGTGGACCGAAGTGACCGAGGACACGGGCGTTGGTAACCCTGCCAAGGCCACAGCTGAGAAGGGCGCCGCGCTGTTCAACGCGGTCTGCGATCAGATCGCGCAGTTCCTGGTCGAGTTCCACGCGGCTGACCTGGGTAGCATGTACGAGGATGTACGGCCTAACCGACCCAACGGCTAAACCGATGTGCGCCTAGAGACGTACAACGTTTCGTGACCACTTTGAGCCTCTGACGTTTATGTTTGGCCGCCTGCTCCTCTTGTTTCTCGTCGTTCCAATCGTTGAACTGGCGCTCCTCATCGAAGTGGGTCGGCAGATCGGGTTCTGGCCCACCGTCGGGCTGATCGTTGTGACGGCCGTGGTGGGTAGCTTCCTAGCGAAGCGAGAAGGCCTCGCCACATGGATGCGGCTCCAGAAACGGCTGGCGACGGCGCAACTCCCCAACAAAGAGCTGCTGGACGGAGCCATCATTCTGATCTCCGGCGCCTTCTTGCTCACGCCGGGCGTGCTGACGGATGTCGTTGGCGTCATGGGGTTGCTGCCCCCCACGCGAGCGCTCATGCGACCTCGGCTGCAGAAGTGGCTGGGCACCAAGGCCAAGTCGGTGCAGTTTTCCTCGTTCCATTACACCGCAGGGCGCCCACCTGGCGCGAGCGCGGGACAACCGCAGCAGCCTACGCAGCAATGGCAGGGCGCTGCCGAAGAGGTGCCGTCGTACCTACGCGATGACGCTCCGCGCCAGTGAGTAGTCTGGCTGAACGGAGGCCTGAAGCGCGCTAAAACTCTTCTTCCACACCGAGCTGGATGCCGATTTCCCACGCCTCGGACAGCGTGTTGATGATCTCAACCTCTTCGGTCATCAGCGCTCCATCGGCCTCCGCGATGTGCACCATGTCGTTCAGGACAGCCAGCTTCTTGACGATGTCCACGCCCTCGTCCAAGCTGTGGACCGATTCGGCCAGCGCCTGCTCGTCGAACTCCTGTGCGTAGTATTGCAACGCTTCGCCCAGCACCTTCTTCACCTCGTCGGCCGTGGCATCGGGCTGCCATTCGCTGAGGCGCTCCTTCATCGTTTCGATCTCGGCGTCGTTCAGCTCCCCATCGGCGCTGTGGGAGACCACGATGTAGAGGAAGGCGACATCGTGCAGGAGCGTCCAGGGCGTCTCCTCAGACTCGGTGTAGTCGAGCCGGTTGCCTACCAGCTTGATGGCCCACTCGCGAGCGAGTGTCGAAAGGAAGCTCTTCTCGCTGTCGAGCACCACGCCGTCGGCCTCGGCGATGCGGATGGCGTCTTCGATGGCGCGCCGCCGCCCAGCCTGGTCCAAGTGCCGCTTGAGCGACTTGATGGAGCGCGTCAGGTCTTCGTTGACGCTGTCCTGCGTGAATAGCGCAATCACCTCGACTAGCACCTCGCGGCTCTCTTCGTCGGAGAGGTCATCCCACTCGCGCAGGACTTTGACCATCGCCTTCATCTCGGCATCGGCCAAGTCATGATCGGCGCCGTAAGCAATGGCGATGAAGATGAAGGCCAGGTCGTGAGTGCGTGTCCACGAGTCGTCGGTGCGGTGCGCCATAGGTGGAGGGTGCGTTCGGTTATGGATTTGTGTTCGCCGAACTTAACGCAGAACCTATGGCCTGTCTAGTCGAAACCGATGGTAGACGGCTCGTGGCACCGTTTTCACGAGGCGGGCACTGGCGCCGTTGCTTCCGAAATAAGCGGCAGCAGTTCGTCTTCCACCTGATGCCACCCTCCGTTCTCGTACCAAGCTACGCCTCGCCGGGCCAGCTCCTTGCCTTCGGCGCCTTCCGCCTTCCACGTCTCGCGGGCGCCGGCCAATTCAGCCGGGCGTGGCCCCCACTGGAACAGTTCGCGCCCGGATTCAGGATCGAAGGCGATCAGCTTGGGGATGCTTCGCGTACCGTTCGTGAGGTAGCGGTCCATGAGATCGAGGTTGTCGTCGCGCAGCAAGATCCGTAGCGTGACGTGCTCCGATTGCTCGGCGAGCGCCACGATCATCGGCAGCGAAAAAGCCGAGTCGCCGCACCAGTCTTCCGTCAGCACCAGCCAGTGTACAGGCCTATCGAAGTTGCCCAGCGCCTCGCGGATGGCGGCTGAGGGCGCGTACGTCTCCGAGATGTCGGTCGTGCGTCCCTGATTGTACAAGGCGTAGTATTGATAGATGCGCCCGGTCTTGTCCAGCTCTTTTTTTGGCGTTGCCAGATGCGTGCGCCATGCTTCGACGTAGTCGGCGTAGCTGAGGGCTTGTTCGAATGCTTCGGGAAGGGTTCTCATGGTGCTTCTCGTTTGATGCATGCGGTCTCGACGGAGCCTCCCTGCTGAATCTTACCCACAGCTTCGTCGGCGCTTTGATTCGCACCAGCGTGCCCGCCCTAAGTTGCGGCCATGCCGCTGCCGCCTACCCTATCCCCCGCCGCCGACCACCGCACAGGCGTCCTCTTGATGGTGGGCGCAGCGTTCTTCTTCAGCTTGATGACGCTGTGTGTGAAGCTGATTGGCACGCGCCTGCCTGCGCTGGAGGTGGTGTTCTTCCGCAACGTGTTTTCGCTCGTGGTGACGGCGTGGTACCTGTGGCGCATGCGGACGCCGTGGCGAGGGCAGCGGCATGGGTTGCTCTTCGTGCGCGGCCTGCTCGGCTTTGTGGCGCTGGTGCTGTTCTTCTACGCCATACCGCGCCTACCGCTCGCCGAAGCCACGCTGCTGCACTTCCTCTATCCGGTCTTCACGGCGATCCTCGCACCGCTGGTGCTGGGCGAGCCGACGCAGCCGCGCGTCCTTGCAGCGTTGGCCCTATGCTTGGCTGGGCTCGGCTTCATCCTGGCGCCCCAAGGCATCGCCAGCCTCGATGGTGTCTCGCTCGACCTCCTCGCTGTCGGCGCCGCGTTGCTGGCCGCGTTCCTAGCCGCGCTGGCGTACACGGCCATCCGCGCGCTCCAAGGCACTCCAGCGCTGCTCATCGTGCTTTACCTGCCGCTCGTCGCGGTGCCTGCCTCCGTGCCGTTTCTGATCCCAGTATTTGTCTGGCCGACGCCGACAGAGTGGGCGATTTTGCTCGGCATCGGCATCTTCACGCAGATCGCCCAGGTGCTCATGACGTATGCGCTACTGAAAGCGACGGTCACGAAAGCCACCACAGGCGGCTATGCCCAGATCGTGTTCGCCACACTCTGGGGACTGCTCATCTTTAGCGAAGTCCCCCCACTCACCACCTTCGCTGGCATGGTCGTGATCTGCCTCGGCATCGCGCTCGCCGCGCGCAAGTGACACGACTACCAGCGCCACAATGCCGAGAGCGGAACTGCCGTCATCTGATCGTCGAAGGCCACCTGCTCCGTGCCGAGATATAGCACCACCCCTCGATGGAACGCCGCAGGCTTCTCGTCGCGGAGGGCGCGTAGCCCACGCAGATCGCGGTTGCTCACGGAGCGTGCTGCTTTCACCTCGATGCCCACAACCTGCCCTGCAGCGTCTTCGAGTACGGCATCTACTTCGTGGCCTCTTTGCGTGCAGAAGTGATAAAGCCTCACGCGCCGCTGGCACCACTCCATCTGCTTGAGCAGTTCAGCCAGGACAAACGTTTCGAGCAACGCACCCGGCATATCGGCCAGGGCAGGCGGTACGGCACCGTTGGCTGTGAAACCGACCAGGTGGGCGGCCAGACCGGTGTCCGTGATCATCAGCTTGGGCGACTTGACGAGCCGCTTCGATCGATTCGTGGACCACGCCGGGATCAGGCGCACCAAAAACGTAGCTTGCAGCAGCGTCATGTACCGCTTGAGGGTGCTGGTGGGCAGCTTCGACGAGCGCGACACCTCAGACGCGTTCAACAGCGTCGCGGTGCGGGCAGCCAACAGCGCAAGCAGCCGTGGCATCTCCGATAAGCCCTCTATGTTCGCCAAGTCGCGCACGTCGCGCTGGAGAATGGTGGTGATGTACGACTCGAACCACCTGCCGAGCCGCCGCGTCGCGCGGCGTTCAACGGCTTCGGGATATCCGCCGCGCACCACGCGCTCCCATACCTCGTCGCCATCGCCGACGTTTGTGTCAGGTAGATTCGGCTCGAACAACACGTCGATAAAGTGCTCAGGCTGTGTCTCCACCTCACCCTGTGAGAACGGCCAGAGCGTCAGGATCTCCATGCGGCCTGCGAGCGACTCCGAAGCGATGGGCAACAGCATGACATCGGCAGAGCTTGTCAATAGGAAGCGGCCTGGTCTGCGGTCGGCGTCCACGGAGAGCTTGATGGCCCGTAAGAGCTCTGGGACACGCTGCACCTCGTCCAGCACCACGGGCCCGTCGAGGTTGCTGATGAAGTCATCGGGGGTGGCCTGAGCCGCCGCGTACGCTGTGGCGTCATCCAGCGTCACGTAGCTCGCCGTATCTTGCGGAAACGCCGACTTGGCCAGTGTCCGCACCAACGTCGATTTGCCCGTTTGGCGAGCACCATTGAGCAGCACGACGGGCGTGTCGGCCAGCGCTTCGGTAGTCTCAGAGGCCAGATGACGGGGTATCATGGTAGAGGATTGACTGTGGAATATTGACCACTGGGTGGTGGATTTTCCACCATCAAACAATGTATCTGACGTTTGATCCCCCAGTCAGGCTCAAACGTCCAACCAGCGTCGGGGATGGAGACGCGGAGGAGCTGGCGCTTATCGGGCTTGAGCACGCCTCACCCCATCATGCCGGGGTGAATCCGCTGCGGTTTTCCGATTCCATCCTCTATTCGGAGGTGCAACTACGTTACTTGACCGCTAACTGAGGGCAAACTATGTTGTCGTAACAATTCAATGTTGGCAACCATGACATACTCAGAACGAGTGCTGCGTCTCATTCCCGAAGGTATTTATACCAGTGTGCTAGTGGGACTGCTCTTCGTAACGCAGTTCTTTACGCGGTGGGACCTTGCCGTCTTTCAGCAGCTGTCGTGGTTGTGGGTGACGCTCTATCTTCTATCGATGACGCAGTTCTGGGCATTTGTCATGGCGTGGTGGAAGCCATTCCTGGAGCACAACTTTGGCTTGAAAATTTAGCCTCGGCGCTGCGCGTCAACACTTCCCAAAATCGAGCATTCGTTTCACGCTTGCTGTTCCCTATACGTCCAAATCGTCTACGGCATTGGCATTGTTGACGATGAAGTTGTAGCGGGGCTTGGGGTCTTTGCCCATCAGATCCATCATCGTCTGCTCGGTTAGCATGCGCTCGGTGTCGGGGATAGAGACGCGGAGCAGACGGCGCTTGTCGGGGTCGAGAGTGGTTTCTTTGAGCGTGGCGGGCATCATCTCGCCGAGGCCCTTAAAACGTTGGATCTCGATCTTGGCGGTGCGCCGTTTCCTGCGGATCCTCTTCTCGATGCGGTCGCGGTCGGCATCGTCGAGCGCCCAGTACGTGTCCTTGCCCGCGTCCATGCGGTAGAGCGGCGGCTGGGCGATGTAGACGTAGCCCTCCTCGATGAGCACGCGCATGTAGCGGTAGAAGAACGTCAGCAGCAGCGTAGCGATGTGGTGGCCGTCCGAGTCGGCGTCCATCAGCAAGATGACCTTGTGGTAGCGCAGGTTGCCCACCTCCAGCTTGTCGCCGATGCCGCAGCCGAGGGCTTGCACCACGTTGCCCAACTCCCTGTTCGCCAGCACCTTCTTGAGCGTAGCCTGCTCGGCGTTGAGCACCTTTCCGCGTAAAGGCAGGATCGCTTGGAACGTGCGGTCGCGGCCCTGCTTCGCTGACCCGCCCGCCGAGTCGCCCTCCACGATGAAGATCTCTGTGTCTTCCGCATTCGACGACGAGCAGTCTGCCAGCTTACCCGGCAGGTTAAGCCGCCGCGAGGTCTTCGTCTTCTTCCGCGCCGACTGCGCGGCTGCTCGGCTCGCCATACGTGCCCGGGCAGCCTGAACGACACGCACCGCGATGGCCTCGCCCGTCGAGGGGTTGCGGTTCAGGTATTGCTCTAGCCCGATGCGGAGCGGCGACGACAGCGTGCTCTTCACCTCGGGGTTGTTGAGCTTGTCCTTCGTCTGGCCCTGAAACTGCGGATCGACCATGAACAGGTTGACGACGGCATACATACCCTCGCGGATGTCGTCGGCGGTGATGTCGAGCTTCTTAATCATCAGCTCGTGCGTCTCCATGTAGTTACGCACCGCCGAGCGCACGGCGTCTTTGATGCCCTGCTCGTGCGTACCACCGTCGCGGGTGGGGATGCCGTTGACGTAGGAGCGGATGTACTCCTTCGGCGCCTCCGTCCACTGGAGCACGACCTCGAAGCGGCAGCCGTCCACCATCTCGTCCTGCACATGCACGTATGGCTCGGCGTGGATAGGCCGGGCGCCGCGATCCTTCAGCAAAAACGTCAGGTACTCCTCGATGCCGCCCTCGTGCTGAAACTCGTGCCGCGCCTTGTTGACGTCGTCCCTGAAGACAATCTTCAGCCCACGGTTCAGGTACGTCTTGATCTCCAGGTTCTCGTGGATGAGCCCCGCGTCGAACGTCGTCGTTTGGAAGATGTCGGCATCGGGCCGGAAGAAGATCGACGTGCCCGACCCGCGCGAGGACCGGGAGGTCGTCTTGAGCTTCGTCTTCGGAATGCCCCGCTCGTAGACCTGCTCGTAGGTCTTGCCACCGCGCTTGATCGTGGCTACGAGCTGTTCGGAGAGCGCGTTCACCACCGACGATCCCACGCCGTGCAGCCCACCCGAGGTGATGTAATTGCTGCTGTCGAACTTCCCCCCCGCGTGCAGCGTCGTCAGGATCACTTCCAGCGCAGAGACCTTCTTGACGGGGTGCTTGTCCACCGGGATGCCGCGCCCGTTATCGCTTACCGTGATGCTCTTGCCATCGGCGTGGAGCGTCACTTCGATCTGGCTAGCGTAGCCGTTGACGGCCTCGTCTACCGCGTTGTCCACGATCTCCCAGACGAGGTGGTGCAGGCCCGGCTTGCCTGTCCCGCCGATGTACATCCCCGGGCGCTTCCGAACGGGCTCCAGCCCTTCGAGCACTTGGATGTCTTTTCCAGTATAGGTCGCCACTTCGGCCATGAGGCTTTGTTGTTTGGTGATGTAAAGGGCGGCGTCCGGCCAGACGACGCTACGGGAGCTTGACTTCGGTGGGCGGTTGGACGACGGCGGTGAGGGTGCCGCGTTGGATGATCGACTTGCCCTTGTTGCCCCGGTTGGTCACTTCAAACTTGGTGGTGCGGATGATCTCGCGGCGGCCCCGGCTGGTTTCCACCTCCAGCCCCTGTCGGGCGGCGTTGGAGAGCACGAAGCCGAGCACACGGTCGCGAGCGCCTAGCCGCATGGCGATGACGCCCTTCGCGGGGTTCTTGAAGATCGAGACCTGCTGGACGGGGAAGATGAGCGCGTTGCCCTGCTCGGAGGCCATGCACACGTTCTCGTCGCCCGCCGAAGCGACGGCACGTAGCACGCGGTCGCCCTTCTGGAGGCGCGTGAACAGGCGTCCGTTCTTGTTGCTCGGCTCGGCGAAGGCGCTCAGCGGCATGCGCAGCGCGTTGCCCTGCTCCGTGAGGGCCACGAGGCACAGGCCTTCGGTGTCGGGGTCGGGCGGGGCGCCGTCGCCGAAGAGCTGCGGCTCGCCATCGGGCACGGGGACGGCTTTGGGCAGGATGCGGTCGTCGTGGACGATCACCCCTACGATGCGCTCGCCGTCGGAGAAGTCGAACAGCTTCTGGATCGGGTTGCCGTGCCCGGTTGTGCTGGGCAACTGGTCGACGAGCGCGGTGTAGGCGCGGCCGATGTTGGTGCAGAACGTGGCCGTGCTGCGCGTGGAGCAGCCGATAGCCCAGCGCACCTGATCACCGTCACGCACGCGGATACTCCCCACGTCGGTGTACGAGCGCTGCCGCTTCACCCAGCCATCCTGCGTCACGATGAGGTTCACGTCCTCGGCTACGATGTAGTCCTCGGCGCTGTATTCGAGCACGGCGGCCGGACCCGTGACGTTCGTGCGGCGCGGCTCGCCAAAGTCTTTCTTCAGTTGGCGCAGCTCTTTCTTGATGAGCGCCCACCGCCCCGGCTCGTCGGCGAGCAGTGCGCGGATCTCAGCAGCTTGACGTTCTTTGTCGTCCAGCTCCTCGCGGATGGCTTCAATCTCGAGCTGGGAGAGCTTGAAGAGCTTCGTTTCGAGGATCGCGTCGGTCTGCACAGCGTCCAGCCGGAAGCGGTGCATCAACCGCTGCACCGCGTCTTTCTTATTCTTCGACGCCCGAATGATCTTGATCGCCTCATCCAGCGCGTTGAAGATGATCGCGAAGCCCTTGAGGATGTGGATGCGCTTCTCCAGCTGCTCCAGCTCAAATCGAAGGCGCCGTACGACCACGTCCATGCGGAAGCGCAGAAACTCGCTCAGCACCGTCGTCAGGTTGACGCGCTTGGGCGCCGGGACGTCGGGGTTGTCGGTGGGGACGAGGCATGTGAGGTTGACATTAAAGCGGGACTTGAGCGAGGTGTGCTTGTAGAGGTACGCCATCGCGGCGTCGGCGTTAGCGCCGCGCTTGAGGTCGAGCACGATGCGTACGACATCCGTCGACTC